>NZ_WBKS01000005.1:0-110075 GCF_008868145.1 Micromonospora sp. AMSO1212t | reverse complement strand
GCCCGTTGTAGGGCACCACGGTGAAGTCCTTCAACGACACCCAACCCGACCGCGGCTGCGCCAACGCACCCGTCGACGACCACCGGTACGACGACGGCAGATTGCACGTGCCACCCGGAGGCGGCGTGGTCGGCGCCGGCGTGGTGGGGTTGCCGCCGCCACCGTCCACCCGGACGAGCTGCCACTGCTGGTTGGCGCCGTTCCAGTCGTCGTACTGAACGATGTTTCCGCCGTCGGCGGTCGAGGCGCCCTGCACCTCCACCACCTTGTTGCTGTTGCGGTTGATCAGGCGAACGTAGCCGCTGTCGGAGTCGGCCAGCCGGAACTGCTGGTTGGTCCCGTTGGTGTCGGACCACTGCACGATGCTTCCGCCGTTGGCGGTCGACCAGTTGTAGACGTCGAGCACCTTGCCGGACAGCCGTGACTTCAGCCGGTAGTAGCCGCCGCCGGAGTCGACGAACTGCCACTGCTGCTGGTTGCCGTTGTTGCGCGTCCACTGGGTGATCCGCGCGCCGTCGTTGGTGGCCAGGTTGTAGACGTCGAGCGCCTTGCCGCTGTTGCGGTTGACCAGGACGTACCAGGCGCTCGTGTCGACGCTCGCGGCGGCGGCGGGCGCGGACACGACCGCCACGGCGCCGGCGCCCACGAGTAGCGCTGCCGCGCCTGTCGCGACGACGCGTGGCAGCCATCCGCGCCGTCGTGGCGGCGACACCGTCGATGGGGACCTACCGAAAGCAAACATGTTCCTCCCTCAGATCAGACATGTTGTGAGCGCTAACAATCCGTCGAAGCGCACTGATCCCACACCCGGCCTGCCACGCGGCCAGCCGCGCCCGCCCGGTGACTCGCCCGAGCCGTCGCCCTATGCCATCGACTGTGAGCGATAACACGCCGTTCGTCAAGTCGTAACAGTCGATGGATGACGGGCGCGTGACGCAGTGGGGCCATGTCAGCTTCTCGACCCAGCACTATCGCCGCCCTCGGCGCGGCCCGACAGTGCACACGGCTGGAGGGGTGGTGGGGGAGTTGGGGCAGCCGACGGACGAATCCGTCATGATCCGGGACTGGTTCAGCGTGCCGCGGGTGTCCGCCGAGGACCGGGCCGCGGTCTTCGGCGTACGCACCCAGGATCCACGGGTGGAGTTCGTCGCGCTGACGATCCGGTACTGGACGGACGCGCACGCCACGCGCTCGATGACCCGCGATCGGGTGCTGGCCGCGATGACCGGCCGCATCACCCCGGACAACGTCTGGGACCTGGTCTCGATGCTCGCGCGACTGCGGCTGGCCGAGGCGTTCTTCGACCTGGCCGCCTCCGACGTCGACTCCGACGGCGCGTTCCGCCGCTACCTGCTCGGCCTCGATCCCGCGCTGCTCGACGCGATGCGGCACTACGCGGCCTGGAACGGGATCAACCCGAAGCTGTTCCTGGACGGCTTCGCCGTCGGCGTCGGGGAGTCCGTCGCGACAGTGGTGGTCGACCTCGGCAAGCTCGTGCAGCTGATCGGACGTCTCCAGCAGGAGCAGTTCACCACGCTCATCGTGCTCACAGTCGACCCCCGCGCCGGTGTCCAGCGCCTCGCCGACCAGGCCACAGTCGTACGCCAGGCGCTGGCCGGCATCGTCGCCGCGCTGGACCCGACGACGGTTCCGGAACGGCTGCTGGCGCTGTGGCGCGGCTGGGCCGCCCAGTTCGCCCGGCACCTGGACGACCTCGACCCGTTCGCCGCCGGCCGCCTGCTCGGCCGCGTCGCCGGCGACCTCTATCAGGTGCTCACCGGTCTGGTGCATCTCGCCCGGCTGCTCGGCGGCGTCGCGGTCCGCGCCGCCGTCCGGTACGTGCCGCTGCTGCTCGCGGGTGCCCGGGAGGCGCGTTTGCTGACCGCCCAGACGGCCGCGCTGCTGGTGGCGATCGGCCGGGCGGCGATCCTCGCCGCGCCCCAGGTCGGCCTCGCGATGCTGCGGACGCTCTTCCCCCCGAAGGTGCTCGACGCGCTGTTCCGGCAGGGCCGGGTGCTGCTCGCCGACGCCGAACTCACACTGACCCTGTTCAACCAGGCGGCGCACGCCGAGGCGTTCGCCGGCGCCGGGGCGGGCACCCGGCTGGGCGCGCTGGTGAGCCTCGACGGCCGGCCCGTGCTGATGGCGAGCATGTCGGAGACCGTGTCGTCGGCCGGCCGTGCCGCGACCCGCGCCGAACTGAACGAGGCGCTCGACGAGATCATCAAGCGGGTCGAGGACCTGCGCGAGCTGAAACCACCGAAGACACCCCGGGACATCCGGGCCGCCGTCGTACGCGCCGCCATCGCCCGGCAACTGGAGCAGCGGCTGACCACCGCGTTCAACAGGGCGCTCCAGACCGTCGCGTACGAGGAGTTCCGTGCGCTGCGCAAGGCCGGGCAGGCGCAGCCGTGGCGGCTCGGTCAGCAGGTGCACCGGCGGATGGCCGCCGAGGTCGCGCAGCTCGTCGGCCGGTCACCCGGCCTGGAGCCGTTCGCGGAGAAGTCGCTGGCGACGGTGGTCGAGGCGGTCCGCGCGGCCCACCCGGAGCTGGCGCCCGCGCTGCGCGGCTCCGAGACGGTGCTGCGGCAGACGGTCGCCCAGATGCTGCTCGGTCACCCGGACCGGGACCTGCTGCTGCGCCTCGTCGGGTTCACCGGCAACCCGGCCGCGACCGGCGCGGAGAAGGCGCTCGCCACCCACCTAGCCGAACGGTTCCGGTGGAAGGCGTCCACCACGGTCGGCGACCTCCGCTCCGACCTGCTGCTCGTCGACCCCGAGGCGGCCCGCGTCACGAACGTCGACTGGACGTCCTCGACGAAGCTGGAGCGCTTCGAGAAGACCTGGGGAACCGTCGCCGACGACCTCGGGGAGACGTTCGACGGGCGCTGGGAGGCGATCGCGGAGGCGTACCAGCGCGCCGCGAAGGGCGGTGTGCCGGCCGAGGTCGTCGCCGGGCTCGACGAGCTGACCGCGCACGCCGTACGCGAGACGGTCGTCCGCCAGGCCGCCCTCAGCCAGTTGTTCCCCGGGTTCTTCGTCACCTCGCACGAGATGACGTACCGGGGCCTGCAAACCCTGTTCAACCTGCCGCTGTAGAGGAGCACCGATGGGCAGAGTCGTCGTCGCCGACGCCGATCCGGCGACGCTTGGTTTCAGCACCGCGCATTCCGACCGGTACGTCTACTCCAACTACTTCGTACCGGTCCGGCTCACCTTCGGCGGTGGCGAGACGCCCATCCTGCCGTTCTACGTCAAGCAGGCGCTGATCGAGGCGATCCGCTACGGCGGGCTCGACGGCGACCGGCTGCCGCACCTGCTCAAGGAACTCGGCCTCTACGACCTGTGGAAGGCCAACGACATGGACGCCGCCACCGAGGCGCTGCCCGGCGCGGACTCGGGCATGTCGTACCGGGAGCCGCCGGCGCGGCGCCAGACGCTGCTCGGCGACCAGCAGGCGGAGTTCCTCGCCGGCCTGCTCCAGTCCGACGTGGGCATCGCGTTCCTCGACCGCACCCGGATCCGGCCGGTGGGTTTCGCGCTCGGCGAGCACGTGTACGCGCTGGCGCTCGCCCCCGGTGAGGAGGCGGTGCTGGAGCAGCGCACCTACACCAAGCGCGAGCTGACCCTGGAGGAGCAGAACGAGTCGGAACAGCAGACCGACGTCGAGCTGACCAGCGCGCTCACCACCGAACTCCAGGAGGGCTTCGAGCGGCAGAAGTCGCTCACCGACACCTGGGGGCTCAACGCGAGCCACACCGGCCAGTACACCAGCCCGACCGGCATCTGGGGCACCTTCAACGCCAGCCACACGATCGGCTTCGCCACCAGCGTCACCTCGGCGAGCCAGGAGACGAGCCGCCGCGCGGTCAAGGACAGCCGGACCGCCACCTCGAAGGTCGCGGCGCGCTACCGCACCCAGCACAGGACCGACTTCAAGCTGGTCAGCGAGACCGGTACGGAGTCCTCCTCGAAGCGCACCGTCCGCAACCCGAACCGGGCCACGCCGATCACGCTGCACTACTTCAAGGTGCTGCAACGGCTGGAGCTGGCCCACGAGCGGTACGGGGCACGGGTCTGCTGGGCCCCCACGATCAAGGATCCGGCGTTCGCCTTCGCCCAGAAGATCATCGACGGGCGGAAGCGGATCCGCGACAACGCGAGCGCCGCGCTGCCCCCGATGCCGGTGAAGCCCGAGCGCCCGCCGCGTGGCGAGCCCGCAGCGGTGGAGACGCGCGTCGTGTACTCCCCCGTGGTCACGCTCGACAAGTGGGGACTCACCGGTGACATGAGCGCCGACTACGACGTCGACGTCGCGTTCGACGCCGGCTGGGAGTGGGACGGCGACATCGACACGATCCGGCAGAACCTCACGCTGATCACCCGCCGCCCGCCCGAGGCGATCGCCGCCCGGGTGGTGGGCGTGCCGGTGGTCACCGAGGCGGACGGCCGGCCGGTGCTGCGCGTACGCGTGCACGTCGGCGCCAGGAGCTGGCTGGCCGGTCCGGGCGCCGACGTACAGCTCGCCGCCGGGTTCCGGCGTACCCCGACGGTGGTGGACCAGACCGCCGACGACGCGGCGTACAACGCGCTCGTCGCGGGCTACCTGACCGATCTCCAGGAGTGGCAGGACCGGCGCGACGAGGCACTGGCGGCGGCGGAGACGGCCGGGGACGAGTTCGAGGCGCGGTTGCGGGCCGGCTTCTCGCCGGTGAACGAGATGGTCTCGCAGATCGTGGAGGCACACTTCCCGGCCAGCGTGCGGGACGAGGCGTGGGAGATCGACTTCTGGCACCGCGTCTTCGACTGGGAGCGCGCGTCGTTCGTGGCGTACCCGGGCTGGTGGTCCGGCGGCGACGCCCGCGCCCCGGAGCGCGACCCCGGCGACTTCGTCAACGCGAGTTGGGCGAAGCTCTACCTGCCCGTGCGGGCCGGCATGGAGCTGATCGCGCTGCGGTGGATCTTCGGCAAGGTGGTGGCGACCAGCCTGGCGCCGCAGGTGGAGCACGAGCTGGCGGCGTTCGTGGACGAGCTGACGACGTACCGGACCGGCCACCTCGGCACCGGCGACGAGATGCCCGAGCTGACCACCGAGTGCCAGGACGTGCCGGAGCGGGTGTACTGCCTGGCGAAGTGGACCGAGTTGATGCCCACCGACGGCACCCACCTGGAGGTGGTGCAGGGGGCCACGACAGCGGCCGACGCGGTGACCGCCAAGGAGATCAGCGACGCGGAGGCGTTGCGGGCGGCGCTGCTCGACGGCGAGGTGCAGACCAACCGGCTCCGGACCAGGGCGTACGACCAGATGACCGAGCCGGCCGACGTCGGCATCCACCTCGGCACGGCCTCCGGGAGCGGCCCGGTCGTCTGAGCCGCTCGTCCACCCCGATCCCTCGTCTGACCAGGGGATCGGGGTGGACGATTTCTGGCAGAGTCTGAACTTTCGATTCGTGGCCTAGATGGTCAAAAAGGCGCATAATTGATCCCTTACGGTCGCTCCCCGAGCGACGACGACGCCGGCCGGCGAACCGTCCAAAAAGAACCGTCTCCCCACCGGTGGGTCGATGGTGCTGGATCCCCCAGAGGCACTAGGTTGGCCGTCGCCGCTGTGCTCGGCCGGCGTACACGAACCTAAGGAAGACTCATGACAACCGCACCCTTGCGCCAGGATGAGCCCCCGGTCTCGCTGGGCAGGGTCCGCGCGGAGCCGCTCGACCGGCTCTCCGCCGCGGACATCTCCCCCATCGTGCGCCGGGTGATGGCGGCTCACCTCGATCAGACCCGGATCCCGGCGGCGAAGTTCTCGTCGTTCATCTGATCCGCGATGGCCCCGGGGCCCGCCCGCGCGGCGCTCACCGAGTTCGTCCTCAAGGTGCACGCCAGGTGTGACCTGGCGTGCGACCACTGCTACGTCTACGAACACGCCGACCAGAGCTGGCGCCGCCGCCCGGTACGGATGACGCCGGAGGTGCTCCGGGCAGCGGCCGGGCGGATCGCCGAACACGCCGCGGCCCACGACCTGCCGGACGTCACTGTCATCCTGCACGGCGGGGAACCGCTGCTGCTCGGTGCCGAGCGGCTGGGCGAGGTGCTCGCGGACCTCCGGCGTGTCATCGACCCGGTCACCCGGCTCCGGCTCGGCATGCAGACCAACGGCGTACTGCTCTCCGAGCGGCTCTGCGACCTGCTCGCCGAACACGGCGTCGCGGTCGGCGTATCGCTCGACGGCGACCGCGCCGCCAACGACAGGCACCGGCGCTTCCGGTCCGGGGCCGGCAGCTACGACCAGGTGCTGCGCGCGCTCGCCCTGCTGCGCCGCCCGGCGTACCGGCGGATCTACTCCGGCCTGCTGTGCACTGTGGACGTACGCAACGACCCGATCGCGGTGTACGAGTCGCTGCTCGCCCAGGAACCTCCGCGGATCGACTTCCTGCTGCCGCACGCCACCTGGGACGACCCGCCGTGGCGGCCGGCGAGCGACGGCACCGCGTACGCGGACTGGCTGCGTGCCGTCTACGACCGCTGGCGGGCCGACGGCCGGCCGGTCTCCGTCCGCCTCTTCGACTCGCTGCTGTCCACCGCCGCGGGCGGGCCCAGCGGCACCGAGTGGCTCGGCCTCGACCCGGTCGACCTGGCGGTGATCGAGACGGACGGCGAGTGGGAACAGGCGGACTCGCTCAAGACCGCGTACGACGGCGCGCCGGCCACCGGCATGACCGTCTTCTCGCACCCGGCCGACGACGTGGCGGCCGACCCGCTCCTGGCCCGCCGCCGCTCCGGCCGGGCCGGGCTCATCGACGAGTGCCGGCGGTGCCCGGTGGTCGACCAGTGCGGCGGCGGACTCTTCGCCCACCGGTACGGCGCCGGGCACTTCGACCATCCGAGTGTCTACTGCGCCGATCTGAAAGAGCTGATCGTGCACGTGAACGAGAACCCACCAGCACCCGTCCGGCTCGACGCCGGCCTGCCCGACGACTTCATCGACCGCCTCGCGGCGCCGACCGGCGACCGGGTCGCCATCGGCCGGCTCGTGGAGGCGCAAATCGCCATCGTCCGCGCGCTGCTCGCCGAGGTGGCCGACCGCCTGCCGGCCGGCGGGGCCGGAGCCGACGGATGGGCCGCGCTGACCGCCCTGGACCGGAGCGCGCCGGAATCCGTGGCCCGGATCGCGGCCCATCCGTACGTGCGGGCGTGGGCTGTCGACTGCCTCGCCGGCACCGGCACCGGCGCCCGGCAGGGGCCGGACTACCTGAGCGCGATCGCCGCCGCCGCCGCGCTCCACGCCGGCACCCCGGTACGCCTCGACGTGCCGGTGCGATCCGGCCGCCTGCACCTGCCGACAGTGGGCACCGTCCTGCTGCCCGAGGTGGGCGACGGTGCCGCACGGGTCGAGACCGGCCCAGGTTCGCTGCGGCTGACCGCCGGGGACGTGACAGTGGCGATCCACACCGGAGAGCCCGGGGACGCGCCCCGATGGTGGCCCACCCGCATGCTCGCCGCGCCGGACGTGAGCGTCCTGCTGGAGGACGGCGACCCGCACCGCGACTGCCACCGGCTGCCCGCCGGTGACCGGCTCGACGACACCGGCGCCGCGCGCTGGGCCGAGACGTTCGCGTCGGCGTGGCAGGTGATCCGGGACGAGGTGCCGGGCCACGCCGAGGAGCTGCGCGCCGGGCTGCGGGCCGTGGTGCCGCTGCGACGCAGCGGCGCCGGTGTCAGCGAGGCGTCGACCGCGCGGCAGGCGTTCGGCGGTGTCGCGGCCACGGAGACCGACGCCGGTTCGCTGGCGGTGCTGCTCGTGCACGAGTTCCAGCACAGCAAGATGAACGCCCTGCTGGACATCTGTGACCTGGTCGACGGCACCCGGCCGATCGACATCACGGTGGGCTGGCGGCCCGATCCCCGGCCCGCGGAGGCCGTCCTGCACGGCATCTACGCGCACGCGGCGGTGGCCGACATCTGGCGGATCCGGGCCGACCGCCAGGTCGACGGCGCGCAGGCGGTCTACCGGCGGTACCGCGACTGGACCGCCGAGGCGATCGGCGCGCTGCAACGGGCGGACGCGCTCACCCCGGCGGGCTCGCGGCTGGTCCGGCAGGTCTCCCGTTCGATGTCCGGGTGGCCGTCGTGACCGTCGCCCGGACCGTGTACCGGACCGGCACGCTCGCCGCCGACCTGCGCGCGCTCGGGCTCGGCCCCGGCGACGTGGTGCTCGTGCACTGTTCCCTGCGCGCGCTCGGGTCGGTCGACGGTGGGCCGGGCGCCCTGGCCGCGGCGTTGCGGGCCGCCGTCGGTCCGTCCGGCACCGTCGTGGTCCCGGCGCAGACCCCGGACAACTCGGTGAGCAGCGCCGCGTACCGCGCCGCGACCGCCGGGCTGACCGACGAGGAACGCCTGGCGTACGAGGAACGGATGCCCGGCTTCGACCCGGCCGTCACACCGTCGTTCGGGGTCGGCGCGTTCGCCGAGTACGTACGCCGGCTGCCCGGCGCGGTCCGCAGCCGGCACCCGCAGACGTCGTTCAGCGCGTGGGGCCCCCGGGCGGAGGAACTGATGCGCGTCCACGACCTGGACTCCCACCTCGGGGAGCGGTCCCCGCTGGCCGCCCTGGAGGCGGCCGGCGCGTGGACGCTGCTGCTCGGTGTCGGTTATGCGACATGCACCGCGCTGCACCTCGCCGAGTACCGGCTGCGCCGCCCGCCGCAGCGGCGTCCGTACCGCTGCTACGTGGTGCGCGACGGCCGCCGGGAACGGCTCGACTTCGAGGCGCCGCACCTCGACGCTGCCCTGTTCAGCGAGATCGGCGCGGAACTGGACCGGGCGGCGTTCACCCGGCACGGGACGGTCGGCGACGCCCCGGCCCGGCTGCTGCCGATATCCGGCGCGGTACGCACCGCCGTCGCCTGGATGGACGCCCACATCGGACGGTGAAGGCCTGGTAACCCGAGCGCAACCTCTCTACCCTGATCGATAGACGCCGTATCGTGTCGACCGGGGAGCAGCGCGTGATCATTGGCGGTTGGGGGTCAGGCGCACTTCCCGTGGAACGGTCGTGTCGCCGTGACCTCTGAGCGGCCCGCGCTGCCGGGCCCGCCCTATTTCTTCCTCAGCTACGTCCCCCCGCCGACGCACAACGACCGCACCCCGGGCGACCACTGGGTCCGCCGCTTCTACCACGATCTCAACCTGGCGATCGACGGCCGGCCCGGCGACCGGTTACGCCGGCAGGGTTTCGCCGACTTCATGGTGCGGCCGCCGGACGACCGGACGGAACGAAAACGCACCGCACTGGCCGAGGCCGAGGTGTTCGTGCCGCTGTACTCACCGGACTACCTCAACCGGGACGACTCGCGCCGGGAGCGGGAGTGGTTCCGGCAACGGCTGCTCCGGGCCGGCCGCCCGCCCGACGGCGACAACATCCTGCCGGTCCTGTGGATCCCGTCGCCCGCCGCCGTGCACGCGCCGGACCAGGCCCGGGCGGTGGCGATGGCCGCCGACGTGGACGCGTACGCCGCGAACGGCATGAGCGCGCTCTGCCGGCTCCAGAAGTTCCAGCACGCCTACAAGGAGGTGCTGGGCCGGCTCGCCCAGCACATCGTCGACACCGCCGAGCAGACGCCGCTGCAACCGGCCGAGCCGCCGACCGGCCCGACCGATCTGCCGTCGTCCCCGACCAGCGAGGTGCCGTTCCGGGCGGTGGTGATCGCGCCCGAGGAACCGGCGGAGGCGGGCCGGCTCAACGGGCGGTCCGACACGCACGCCGGCCGGTGGCGCCCGTTCCGCGACCGGCCGCCGGTGGTCGACGACGTGACCGACGCGGTGCAGCGGTTGCGGATGCCGATCGACGTCCGCGACTTCATACCGGACGCCGGGCTGTTCCGGGGCTGCCCGGGCGTACTCATGATCGATCCTCGGGTGGTCGAGACGCCGGACGGTGCGGAGGCCGTCCGCGCGGCCGTCGCCTCGCTGCACCGCTGGGTGGGCGTCGTGGTGATCATCGAGGACTCGGCACCCGGCCGCCGCTCCCACGCGGCGGTGCTGCTCGACCAGGCCATCGCGATCTTCCCGGCCGCGGCACGCCCGCTGGCGATCACCACGTACGACGACTGGCGGGCCGGGATCCACGGCCTGGTCGACCGGATGCGCCGCCGCTACCTGGAGGCGAGACCGGCCTACCCGCCGCCGGGACGGCCGATCAGCAAACCCCGGCTCTGGGAGAACCCGCCGCCCGACGAGGGAGTGGACACATGACCCGACGCGAGGGACAGGTCGTCACCTTCTACTCCTACAAGGGCGGCACCGGCCGGACGATGGCGCTGGCGAACGTCGCCTGGATCCTCGCCGCCAACGGCAAGCGGGTGCTCGCCGTCGACTGGGACCTGGAGTCCCCCGGCCTGTCGCGCTTCTTCGCGCCGTTCATCGACCGGGACGCGCTGGAGAGCACCGGCGGGGTGATCGACCTGATCCGGGAGTACGAGTGGGCGACCACCACCAAGCAGGACAAGGGCGACGACCGCTGGCACGAGCAGTACGCCCGCGTGCACAAGTACTCGTTCTCGCTGAACTGGTCCAACTTCCCCGGTGACGGGACGCTCGACTTCCTCGGCGCCGGCCAGCAGAACAACGACTACGCCGGCGCGCTCGCCGGGATGAACTGGGACGAGTTCTACGAGCGGCAGGGCGGCGGCTACTTCTTCGACGCGCTGCGCGCCGACATGAAGCGCAACTACGACTACGTGCTGATCGACAGCCGTACCGGGTTCTCCGACGTCGCCGACATCTGCACCATCCAACTCCCGGACGTGCTGGTCACCTGCTTCACCCTCAGCGAACAGGGCATCACCGGCGCGGCCAAGGTGGCCCGGCTGGTCGAGCACCGCTACGGGTCGCGGCGGATCCGGGTGCTGCCCGTGCCGATGCGGATCGACCCGGCGGAGAAGGTCAAGGCGGACACCGGGCGGGCCGTGGCGCGGCAGCGCTTCAGCGGTCTGCCGAGCGGGATGAGCGAGGCCGACCGGGACCGGTACTGGGCCCGGATGCAGGTGCCCTACCAGGCGTTCTACGCGTACGAGGAACTGCTCGCCACGTTCGCCGACCAGCCCGGCGTCAACGGGTCGCTGCTGTCCGCGTACGAGGTGCTGGCCCGGGAGATCACCCGGGGCGAGGTGGAGTCGCTGCCGCCGATGAGTAGCGCGGTACGCGAGCGGGTCAACGCCCGGTTCACCCGCACCTCCAACTCGGTGGAGAACGAGATCCTGCTCCGGCACGCCCCGTACGACCGGGTGTGGGCGGAGTGGATCGGGCACCTGCTGGTCTCGGCCGACGTCCGGGTGACCGACCCGTGGTTCGCCGAGGACGAGACGCCCCGGACGGCCCGGGAGCTGATCATCGTCTCCGAGTCCAACGCCACCGAGGAGGCGGTGCTCGCCGCGCCGGACCGCTCGCCCGACCAGGTGCCGCTCGTGGTCTACGTCGCGGACGTGCGACGCCTGGCGAACGTGCCCGCCGCGCACACGGTCTCGGTGGCCGGCCTGGAGGCCCGGACCGCCGCCGCGCGGATCCTGCGCCTGGTCGGCCGCGAGGGGGTGCCGGCCGACCTGGAACTGCCGACCGGACCCCGCTTCCCCGGCCGCGACAACACGGTGTTCGAGGTGCCGGGCCGCAACAAGCGCTTCACCGGCCGGGAGGCTGACCTGCGCGAGCTGCGGACGCTGCTGCGCAGCAGCCCGAAGGTGGTGCTCTCCGGCACCGGTCCGGTGGCGTTGCAGGGCATGGGCGGCATCGGCAAGAGCCAGCTCGCGCTGGAGTACGCCCACCGCTACCGCGCCGCGTACGACATGGTGTGGTGGATCGACGCCGACCAGGTGCCGTTCATCGAGTCGGCGATCGGTGACCTCGCGCCCTACCTGGGCGTACCCTCGTCGGAATCGAACCGGGAGAACGCCCGGCTGGTGCTCCAGGCGCTGCGCCGCACCGACCTCCGCTGGTTGCTGATCATGGACAACGCGGACGAGATCGAGGGCGTCCTGCCGTACGTGCCGGACGGCAAGGGCCACGTCCTGATCACGTCCCGGAACCTCCAGTGGGTCGAGCGGGCCACCACCGTCCAGGTGGACGTGTTCAAGCGCGCGGAGAGCATCCAGCACCTCACCGAGCGGGTGCCGACCATGCGCGTCGACCAGGCCGACCGGATCGCCGCCCTGCTCGGTGACCTGCCGATCGCGGTGACCGCAGCCGCGGCATGGCTCGCCGACACCGGCCACTCGGTCGACAGCTACCTCAACGAGATCGCGAAGTTCGGTCCGGGCGCGGTGATGGAGCCGAACAGCAACGTCTCCGTGGAGGCCACCTGGGAGCTGTCCCTCAACCACCTGCGGACCCGCAACCCGGCCGCCTACCGGGTGCTGCAACTCTGCTCGGTGTTCGCGCCGGAGATCTCCGCCGACCTGGTCTACAGCGACGAGTTCGCCGAGGCGCTGGTGCCGTTCCACCCGCAGGCGAAGGAACGGCTGGTCCGCCAGCAGCTGGTGCAGCAGGCCAACCGGCTCGCCCTGGTCCGCGTCGACCTGCGGGCCGAGAACCCGTCCGGCAGCGAACGGGGCCGGGGCGGCCTGGTGCTCATGCACCGGCTGCTCCAGCACGCCGTCCGGTCCCGGATGACGGAGGTGGAACTCGACGAGGCCCGCCAGCAGGTCCACCTGGTGCTCGCCGCCGCCCGCCCCGAGGGCGAGGTCGACGACCCCGACGGGTGGCCCCGGTTCCGGGTCATCTGGCCGCACCTGGAGGCGTCGAAGGCGCCGCTGAGCCGCAGGGTGGAGGTGCGGGCGCTGATGATCGACCGGGTCCGCTACCTCCAGTTGCGCGGCGACCTGGAGACCGGCCGGCGGCTCGGGCAGGAGGTCGCGCAGACCTGGGAGCAGATGCTGGCGGAGGAGACCGACCCGCGGGCGCGCGACGACCTGCGCCGGCAGTTGCTGCACCTCCAGTTCAACCTCGCCAACATCCTCGCCTTCCTCGGGCAGTTCACCGAGTCCCGGGCGCTGGACGAGGAGGTGCTGGGGGCCCAGCGGGAGCTGCTCGGCGAGGACCACCCGCACACGTTGATGACCGCCGGAGGACTCGCCCGCGACCTGCGCGGCATGGGCATGTACAACGAGGCGCTGCGCCTGGACGAGATCACGTTCAACGCGTGGAAGCGGAACTTCACCGAGGAACATCCGCGTACCCTCGCCGCGCTCAACAACCTCGCCAGCACCCAGCGCCTGATGGGCGACTTCCGGGAGGCGCGAAAGAACGACGAGATGGTGCTGGCCGGGCGCCGCGCGATCCTCGGGGAGAACCACCCGGACACGCTCGCCTCCTCCACGTACGTCGGCATCGACATGCGCGACGCGGGCGACTTCGAACAGTCGGTCACCCGCCTGCGCAGCGTCCACCGGGACCTGCTGCACACGGCCGGGCCGGAACACCTCATCACCCTGCGGACGCAGACGAACCTGGCGGTGTCGCTGCGCGCGGCCGGGCACGCGGTCGAGGCGGGCAAGCTCCTCGAAGCCGCCTACGAGCTGCTGAACGAGCGGTTCGGGCCGGACAACCCGGAGACGCTGACCTGCCGGCTGAGCCTGTCGATCAACCTGCTCACCGTCGACCTGTTCCAGCGCGCCAGCCGGGAACTCACCGAGGTGCACCGCGTCTACCAGCGCAACCTCGGCCCGATGCACCCGCTGACCCTGGTCTGCATGGTCAACCTCGCCATGGTGGCCCGTCGCGCCGGAGACTTCGCCGAGGCCCGGCAGCTCGCCGGCCGGTCCGCCGACGCGCTCGCCGGGGTGCTGGGCAGCGGGCACCCGTACCCGCTCTCCGGCTGGATGAACCAGGGCATCTGCATCGCCGAACAGCCCGACCCGCCGGAGGGCCGGGAGGCCGCGGACCTGGAGGCGCTGAACCTGCTGCGGCGCGCCCACGACGGGCTGGTCCGGATCCTCGGCCGCGACCACACCAACACGCTGCGCTGCCGGGCGAACCTGGTGGTGATGCAGGAGCGGGTGGAGAGCGGCCGGCGGGCGGAGCTGGAGGCGGTCACCCGCGAGCTGACCTACCGGCTGGGCGAGAACCACCCGGCCGTCGAGGCCGTCCGGGAGAGCCGGTTGCAGCGGCGCATCATCGACCCGCATCCGATCTGACAGCGGCGCGCTCCACCGGGTCGGCCAGCCAGGCGAGGATCTCCGGCAGCACCTCCACCGCGCCGAAGTGCGCGCTGCGCGGCTGCACGTGCAGTTGCGCGCCGGGGATCTGCTCGGCCAGCCAGCGGGTGTGGCTGGCCGGGGCGAAGTTGTCGTCGGCGCCGTGCCACAGCCGGACCGGCATCCGGATGTCCGTGAGCGTGATGCCCCAGTCGGCGCGCAGCGCGAGGACGTCGTCGATCCAGCCGTGCGGCCCCTGGCGCAGCGCCTCGGCGTAGGCGTCGGTCAACTGCCTGCGGATCGGCACGCCGGCCACCACCCGGCGGTCGGCCTCGGTCATCTGCTCGACCAGCAGCGCGAGCAGCGAGCCCGGGTCGTCCATCGTCCGCTCGGCCCGCAGCCGCAGCTGCTCGGCCAGCACCGGAACGTCGCGCTCGGCGGCGCCGTAGTCACGCACGTTGGCGTCGGTCATGCCGCCGAACCAGTCCAGCCCGGCCGCTCCGGCCGGGGCGAGACCGACCAGGACGGCGGTCCGCCGTACCCGATCGGGCAACAGCGCGGCGCAGGCCAGCGCGTGCGGGCCGCCGCCGGAGCGCCCCACCACCGAGAACCCGTCCAGGCCCAGGTCGTCAGCGATGGCCGCGACGTCCGCGGCGGCGTCGGCGACCCGGCGGCCGGGCAGCCGGCTGGAACCGCCGTAACCCGGCCGGTCGTACGAGATCAGCCGTACGCCCAGCCGGTGCAGCACGATGGACCGTGGTCGTGGACCGTTGCGGCTGCCGGGTGTGCCGTGCATCAGGAAGACCGGCCAGCCGCGTTCCGCCCCGGCGATTTCGACCGCCAGGTTCCTCCTTCCCGTTCGGACGATGTGCTCTCGGTGCCGGGGCGTGTGTGCCAATCGGGGCCTCCGAACGGGTGGTGGCGGTAACGGGTGGCGTGGTCAGACCGCCTCGGCGGCCGGGATCTGGTCGGACGGGTCGGACGCTGCGAGGACGCGCAGCGTGTCGAGCGCGGACGCCAGCGAGACCTCGGCCGGTAGCCGGTCGTAGGCCCGCAGGTAGTCCAGGAGCAGCCGGCACAGACTCGCCTCGTCGAGGAACTCGTCCGGCAGCCGGTGCGCGAGCAGGGCGTTCATCGTCCTCGGCGGGATCTTCGGCCAGGCCAGTTCGGCGTACTCGCTCAACGCCATCAGCAGCCACAGCGCGGTGCGGTTGTCGACCCGGGCGGCGGCGAACTGCTCGGCCATCTCGGCCGACACCACGCCGTCCTCCAGCGGCAGCTCCGCGAGCCGGTCCTCGATGTCCGCGAGCACCCGGCGGACCCGGGGCACGTACCGCTGCGGCAGCCGGTGGAGCCCGTGCCGCAGGATCAGCGCGTGCAGCACCGCGTGGTCGTCGGTCGTGCCGAGCGAGTCGACCAGTTCCGGGAACTCGTCGATCAGGTACGGGCACGAGATGATCAGCTCGGGCGGCGCGGTCGGCGAGTCGGGCAGGCGGCTCAGCGCCACCCGGGTCAGCCCGCACACCACCTCGCGGGGCAACTGCGCGCCGTCCTCGGCGAGGCACTCCAGCAGGACCGTGGCGCTCGTGCTGGACACCGCCTCCGGTGACTCGACGGCACGCGCCCACAGCCGCCGGTAGCTGCGCTCGTCGTACAGGATGAGCTGGTGCAGGGACGGCACCGGCCAGCGGCGGGTGGCCAGCGACACCAGGTCGGCGTGGAACCGGCCGGCCTCGAAGCTGTCCGGCTGCTGGCCGCGCCACGTCCGCGCGCCCGCCTGCAACTGGCCGTAGGTGGTGATGTCGCCGAGCAGCCGCGCCTCCTCGGCGGCCACGTTCACCGTCTCCCCCCGGCGTTCGCGCCACCGCTCGGCGATGATCCGGCCGTCGGCGTCCCGGCCGAGCCAACTGATCATCGCGAGCTGGCCCTTCTCGTCCAGCCCTGCCCGCCACAGCCGGACCGTCGACACCCAGGTCGCCTCGTCCATCAGGTCGGTGTGGCGTACACCGTCCGGTGACACCAGCGCGGCGAGCGCGACCAGGTTCGCGGTGTACGCCGCCAGCAGCCGCACCGGGTCGTACGGCGCGGGCCGGTAGCCGTCCACGCCGGCCAGGTTGGTCCGCTGCCGGGCCTCGGCCAGCAGGCCGGCGATGGTCTCCACGATCCCGTTCCGCTCCTCCGGGTGGCGGGAACTGAGCTCACGGGCGAAGCCGACCACTGCCTCCCGCTTCACCAGCGGCTGGTGGGAGAGCAGCGCGCGGAACTGGCCGGTGTCCAGTTGATAGCCGAAGCCGGCCGGGCTGCGGGTGTGCCGGCGCAGCTCGGCCAGGCTCCGCAGCGCCCCGATGACGTACTCGGCGATCAGGAAGTCGCCGATCGTGGTGTGCAGGAACTCGTACGTGCGCCGGGCGTCCTCGCCCTGCACGTCGTCCGGGCCATACACCACGAAGAACGCGGCGGTGACCAGTTGTTCCGGGCCAAGCACGTCGCCGAGTTCGAAGCGGGAGCCGTCTCCGGACCCGGAGCCGAAGCAGCCCAGGTCGAGGCGGAGCGCGGCCCGGTTCACCAGCTCCCGGTTGCGGTTGAACATGGCGAACGCGGTGATCGCCAGGTCGCGCCGGAGCTGGTGCTCGCGGGCCTCCCGCTCGTGGGGCGGAAGGGCGGTCGGCGCCTTCTCGCTCACCTGTCGCCTGATGAACGCGGTGAGCAGGCCGGTGAAGAGGTCGGACCGGGAGATGGTGACGCCGGGACGGCGGTCGGCCCAGTGCTCGTTGTAGTAGATCGCCAGCAGCGTGAGCAGCAGCGGCTGGCGGGCCAGCTCGCCGTGCGACAACAGTTCCCTCGCGGACAGCCGGCGGTAGCCGGGCCGGTCCTCGTTCGCCGCGTTGACGGCGGCCAGCCACGCCGTCACCTGGGCGTCGGTCAGGTCCTCCAGCCGGACCAGCACAGTGCCCTGCGGCACGCTGGCGCGGTCCATCACCAGGATCCGGGACGTGATGATCGGGATGACCGAGTAGCCCAGGTCCCACTGGGCCTCCTGGAACTCGGCCACCCGGTCGATGTACTGCGAGTGGGCCGTGCCGGTCACCTGCACGAGTTCGTCGAACCCGTCGAAGATCACCACGACCGTGGTGTGCTGGGTGGCCCGGCGCAGGTCCGCCCAGCGGATGCGCTCGTCCATCATCTGCTCGATCGCCGCCTCGATCTGCTCGGTCGGCGACGAGTCACCGGACATTCGCCGCAGCGGCACCACTATCGCGGTGAACCGGCTCGCCGGCAGCCGGGCCGCGATCACCCGGGTCAGCAACGTCTTGCCGGCGCCCGGCTGGCCGAGGAGCAGCAGCGGACGGTGCAGGCTCGCCGGGTCGGTCAGGTACTCGGAGAGGAACCCGACGAGGTCGCCCCGGCGCGGCTGGTCCTCCCACCAGCGCTCCCGCTCCGGTGATGTGTGCTTGCCGTACTCGGCGGCCCGGAAGTCGGGGCTGATGAAGCCGCTGTCCACGTTCGGCAGCCGCAGGTGGAAGTCGACGTCCTTGATCCGCAGCAGCGGCTGCCGGAACACCGCCGCGAGCGAGCCGGTGAGCCGGTCGAGTGATTCGCGGAGCAGGTCGGGCCGGTCGGCGGCCACCGGGCCGGACAGCTCGGCGAGGTTGCGGTAGAGCTGCGCCAGCGCGTCCAGCCGGGCCGAGACCTCGGTGGTGAGTTTCCGGTTGTCGATCAGGTTGTGCTCGATCGCCTGCCGGATCATCCGGAACCCGAACTCGGGGAGGTCCGCGGCGAGCCGGTCGAAGCGGTCCTCGTAGTGCCACATGGCCCGGCCCACCACGCGGGAGCGCATCGACGTCAGGTCGAGTCCGCGCCGCACCGACGGCCAGGCGGCGAGACCCTCGCAGAACGCGATGGTGGCGTCGTAGAGCTTGACGTAGGCGGCCTCGACGTCCCGCCGGGTGTCGTCCATGCCGTGCACCGAGGAGGGCAGCGGGAAGTAGCCTCCGTCGATCTCCTGCGGGAGCGTGTGGTGCCGCCGCTCGGCCGGCACCATGCCGGCCTTCTCCTCGTCGGTCAGTTCCAGCCTGTCGAAACCCGGCCCGACCTCGTCGCGGAAACCGTCGAAGAACGCCGAGAGCGCCAGCACGGTATGGCTGGCCTCCAGCAGTTCGTAATACGACTTCCCGCCGGTTGTCCGGATGCGGCCGGCCTGGTTTCCGGTGGCGTCCCGGACGAGCTGCATGAGCGCGTTCTTCGGGCCGAGCAGAGCGAGCGCCGCACCCTGGGTGAGCGCCCCGGCACCGAGGATTCCCGCGCTGACGACCTTGTCGGTCTGGGTGATGCGCGTGCTGCCCGGGGCCAGCAGTCGTAACGCATCTCGATAGCTGAGGCTCGAACGGCGCGGCATGCCGCCCCTTTCGCCGCTGACGGCCGGATCTCTTACAAGGATAGAAACTCCAGTGACGGAAAGCTATCTATCCCTCACTTTTCGATGTCGATCCCGTCCAGGCCTCCGGGGCGGTCCACCGCTCGCCGCCCCCGCTTGACGGGGACATTTACACCCTTTAGCTTTGCATGACGTCGGACGTAAGACGTCTTTGCGCGCAGCATCACTCCTGGGCACGCCTCACACGCCCCCGTCCGACGTCTCCCCCTCGAAGGACAAACCACATGAAGCTGTCGGCCCTCGGCCGCATCGCCCTGGCCACGAGTGTCACAGTGCTGACCGTCGGCGTCCTGCCCGACTCGGCGCAGGCCGCCGCCCCTTCGGTGAAGCGGAAGATCCTTCCCGTCCTGGTGGAGTTCAGCGACGCCTCGTTCCAGTTCCCGGACAAGGTGAAGGCGTCCACGCCGGACACCTACTTCGGGTCGAAGAAGGACTCCGCCGCCTCGTTCCTCTCGGAGGTGTCCCGCGGCAGGTACACGGTGGTGCCCGCCGTCACCGGACAGTTCCTCGGTCCGATCACACTCGACCTGAGCGCCGCCGGTTGCCCGCACGGCCAGATCAACACCATGACGCGGGCGGAACTCGCCAAGCGCGGCCTGGTCGCCGGCGAGGACTACGACAGCCTCTCCATGGTCTTCCCGGCCCAGAAGACGAACTGCCCCTGGGCCGGGCTCGCCACCCAGCCCGGCCCCACCACCTGGATCAACCTGTACGGCACGGCCAGCGGGATCGACGTCGTCGGGCACGAACTGGGACACAACCTGGGCTTCAGGCACCAGGGCCGCTTCCTGTGCACCGGCGGCGACCTGACCGCGTGCAGGTCCGAGGGTTCCAGCTACAAGAGCATCATGGGCGGCGGCGGCTACCGGTCGGGCTTCACGGCACCCGAGATGATCCACGCCGGATGGCTCTCCGACAGCACCACCAAGGTCACCAAGTCGGGGACCTACACGCTGCGTCCCCTGCACGGCACGGGCAGCGGAACGCGGGCACTCGACATCGCGCTGGGCAAGGACCGGCTCGTCCTCGAGTACCGCCACGCGGCGGGCAGCTTCGACGCGACGATCGAGGGTGTGCACGCCTACCGGGTGCCGGCCGGCACGTACAGCGGCGCCTCGCTCATCGACACCACGACGGCGAACAAGACGGCCGCCAACGACGCGCCGGCCAACGTGGACGCCGTCAAGAAGCTGACGGACCGAGCGAACCGGGTCTCGGTGGCGGTCGTCTCCTCCGGCAACGGCACGGCGAAGATCAAGGTCGCGCTCAACGGCGACTCCCTCGCCGCCGTCGGAGCCCCCAAGGCGAGCCCGTCCGCGACGCCCACGGCGAGCGTGTCCCCCACCCCGGGCGCGAGCGCGTCCCCGACCGCCGGGCAGGTCGCTGCCGGTGACACCGGACCGGCCCCCGACGGGTCCGCGACGGCGGACCTCGCCGCCACCACCACCGGCACCTCCCGGACGGGGCTGCTCGGCGCCGCCGCCGGTGCGGTGGCGTTGGTGCTGGCCGGCCTGGTGACACTGTTCCTGACGCGCCGTCGCGGTCGCGGCAAGCACGCCTGACGTCGCTGTCCCCGGCCTGGCCCGCATCGCGCGGCGCCGACCTGTACACCGGCCATAGGCGTTCGCACGCGTATGGTCGGTGGGTGGGCAGCAGACAGGTTCGGCAGGCGTACGGGTCGGTCGCGGAGCTCTACATCGGGCTCTTCGGCACCACCGGGCAGGTGCACGACGACGACCTCGCTCTCATCGGCCGTCACCTGGCCGGTCGGCCCGGCCCGGTGCTCGACCTGGGATGCGGGCCGGGTCATCTCACCGATCACCTGCGTTCGCTCGGCGTCGACGCCACGGGCATCGACATGGTGCCCGAGTTCGTGGCGCACGCGCGGGCTACCTATCCGGGCGGCCGGTACCTGCTCGGGTCGCTGGACGACCTCGCCGTCGCCGACGACTCCGTCGCCGGCATCCTCGCCTGGTACTCGCTGATCCATCTGCCACCACCGGACCTCGACCGTGTGCTCGCGGGCTTCCGGCGCGCGATCGTCGCCGGTGGACCGCTCGTGGTCGGCATCTTCGTCGGCGACGAGATCGGCGCCTTCGACCACAAGGTCGCCACCGCGTACCGCTGGCCGGTGGACGAGTTCTCCGCGCGGCTGCGGCAGGCCGGGTTCGCCGAGGTCGAGCGCCTGACGCGCCTCGACGACGCCACCCACCGTTCGCACGCCGCGCTCGTGGCCGTCGCGGCCGGCGATCAACCGGCCGGACGTCCGGGCCAGCAGGAATGCCGACGGCCGTGACAAGATCGGCGCTCGGAGCCCGACCGGCCGGAAGGACACCATGACCGCGTACGCCATCGCCCATCTCCAGGACGCCGCCCCGCACCCGGACATCGCCGAGTACATCGAACGCCTCCCGGCCACCCTCGCGCCGCACGGCGGCCGCTTCCTCGTGCACGCGACGCCGCACGAGGTGAAGGAGGGCACCTGGCCCGGGGCCGTCGTGATGCTCGGCTTCCCGGGCATCGACGAAGCGCGGGCCTGGTGGGACTCGCCCGCCTACCAGGAGATCGCGCCGCTGCGCTCACGGCACATCGAGGGCGACATCATCCTGGTCGAGGGCGTGCCTGACGACTACTCCCCGACCGGCATCGTGCAGGCCATCCGGGCGTCGCTGCCAGACGCGTCGTGACCCAGGCCGGCCGCCGCGCCCGCGACCTCGGGATCGTCGTCGGGTCGCTGCCCACCGGGCCGCACAACGCGATGACCGACGTCCCCGGCGTCCTGGTGGGCCACACCACCGTCGACGACGGCGCCGACCTGCACACCGGCGTCACCGCGATCGTGCCGGAACAGCTCGGCACCGGGCGGGGGACGCTGCCCGCCGCGGTGTACGCCGGCAACGGCCACGGGAAGCTCGTCGGGTCGACCCAGGTGGACGAGCTCGGCGTACTCGAATCCCCGGTCGTGCTGACCGCCACGCTGTCGGTGTTCCGGGCGGCGGACGCGCTGCTCGGGCACCTGATGGAGCGCCGGCCGGACGGGCTGTCGTTCAACCCCCTGGTCGGTGAGACCAACGACGGGCACCTGTCGGACATCCGCCGCCGCCCGATCACCGAGACTCATGTGCTGGCCGCCCTCGCGGGAGCGACCGGCGGACTCCCCGCCGAGGGCTGCGTCGGGGCCGGCGCCGGCACCACAGCCCTGGGCTACAAGGCGGGCATCGGCACCTCGTCCCGCACGGTCCGAGCCGTCGGCCGCACGCAGACGGTCGGCGCGCTGGTCCAGTCCAACTTCGGCGGCGTCCTCACCGCGCTCGGCGTACCGCTACCGGTGGACGATCTGGTCCCGGCCGCCGACCGGGCCGAACCGCCCGGCAACTCGTGCATGATCGTGGTGGCGACCGACGTACCGCTGGACGCGCGACAGCTCCGGCGGCTCGCCCGCCGGGCGGTGTTCGCCATGGCCCGGGTGGGTGCGTCCTTCAGCAACACCAGTGGGGACTACGCGATCGCGTTCACCACGTCGGATCAGCCGCCGATTCCGGACGCCGCGATCGATCCGGTGTTCGCCGGCGTGCTGGACGCCGTGGAGGAGGCGCTGCTCAACTCGCTGTTCACCGCCGTCACCACGACCGGCGTGGGCGGTCGTACCAGTCACGCGGTTCCCCACCGGGCCGCCGTCGAGCGGCTCGCGGCGGCGGGACGGCTCACAGCCCGGCCGTACGCCTGATCCACTGCGCCTCTCGCCGTCGGCCGTTCGGCGAGGGGCCGAGTCCGATCATCCGCGCCATCGATGCCGATGCTCCGGCCGCTGCCAGCCGTTTCGTCGCTTGTCACGCCGGTAAGGGCCGGTCTGTCGGCTCAGCGACACTGTGGGCCGGACGCGTCGCTCCACACTGCCCGCTGTGACCGAACTCCCTCCCCAGAGTCCGCGGCGCGTACTGGCGCCGCTGTCCGACAAGCCCGGTATCCCGCTCGCGGCACCGCCACGGCCGTCGTGGTGGAGCCGCCGGTCGGCTGCGATCAGGGCTTTCCTCGGCCTTGCCTGCAGCGGCGCGCTGCTGGGCATCGCCATGACCGGATGCTCCACTTCCGAGCCGAGCGGATCACCGGAGAAGGCGGTGGCCCAGGAGGTGCCGACCGTGGCGGCGCCCACCACCGCGGCCCCCTCGCCCGAGGTCAGCACCGTGTCGCCCGAGCCGTCGCCCTCACCGACCACGGCCGCGCCGACCACCGCGAAGCCCGCGTCGAAGCCGAAGCCGCGCAAGACCACGGCGCCCGCCGTCTACTACAAGAACTGCGATGCCGTACGCGCAGCCGGCAAGGCGCCGCTGCGGCGCGGCGAGCCGGGGTACCGGACCGGGCTGGATCGTGACCTCGACGGCGAGGCATGTGAGCCGGGTGGCGGCAACGGCAGCTCCGGCGGCGGGAGCACCGGAGGCGGCAGCACAGGCGGTGGCGGCAGTTCGGGCGGCGGCAACGACCCGCGCTTCGGCACCTGCAAGGAGGCGAACGCCAACGGGTACGGCCCGTACCGGCAGGGCAAGGATCCGGAGTACTACTGGTACATCGACCGGGACAACGACGGCACGGTCTGCGAGTGACACGCGACTCCGGGGCGGACCGTGGTGCCGCCCCGGTTGTCACTCCAGCTCGTCGTCGAACGCCCTGCGGGCGCGCTCGATCTGCCCCATGTGCGCCTCGGCCCATTCGAGCAGGACGTCGACCGGAGCACGCAGGGTCTTGCCCAGCGGGGTGATCCGATACTCCACCGCAACCGGGCGGGTCGCCACGACGTGGCGTTCGACGATGCCGTTGCGTTCGAGCCGTCGCAGGGTCGCCGTGAGCGACTTCTGCGTGACCGCCGGGATCGCGCGGCGCAGCTCGTTGAAGCGGCACGGGCGCTCGCACAGCTCGTTCAGGACGCTCAGCGACCACTTGTCCAGCACCTGATCGAGCAGCTCTCGATGCGGCGCGTCGATGCGCAGCTCGACGGCACCGGGGCTCGCGGTATCGCTCATGAAACCAGGTCTCCTTGAAGTGTCCTTCGTCAACTAGGTATCAATAGTAAACCTAAGTTGTCCTGCGGAGGAGAAACGATGTCTGTCACCCGCTTCAGCCCTGACGGTCTTCAGCCGAACACGCCGTACCACCACGTGGCGGTCGCCACCGGATCGCGCCACATCCACATCAGTGGCCAGGTCGCGCGGTTGGGCGACGGCTCGCCTGTCGCGCCCGGGGACCTGGCCGGGCAGGTCGCGCAGGTACTGCGCAACACCGGCCGGGCGCTCGCCGGCGCCGACGCCTCGTTCGAGGACGTGGTCCGGTTGACCTTCTACGTCACCGACTGGGCGCCCGAGAAGATCGGGCCGTTCATGACCGGCATCGAGTCGGTCGCCGAGGAACTCGGCCTGCCGTGGCCGCTTCCGCCGGCGTCGCTGATCGGGGTCGACCACCTGTTCGAGCCCGATGTGCTGGTGGAACTGGAGGCGACCGCGATCGCGCAGTGAGCACCTTCTTGCTCCGGAAACCCGGTCGAGCAGAGAGGCAGTCGATCAGCCTCGGCCGGGGTGCCCCTACGGTCCAGGGTCAGTTGAGCTGAACCGTAGGGACACCTGGTCGACCACACCCACCTGAGCCGTTTTCGGTGGCCTGGGTGGGCCACCGGGATCAGCCCGTGGTGCAGGAACGGATCTGAGGTCTGGCGCTGCTGTTGCCGTTCATCATCGTGGTGAAGCCGAAGGTGTTGCCGCTGCCGTTGGACCGCATCGTCATCACGTAACCGGTGCTGTCCCAACTGGGGGAGCCGTTCCAGGTGGTGGAGACCCGCTGCGGCGGGGTCAGAGCCACGACCACGGTCCAGTTGCTGGCTCCCTGAACCGTCACCGAGGTGTTGTACCGGTCACCCCAGACGTTGGGGATCGTCGCCGTCGCCGTGCACCCGCCGGTGGGAGGCGGAGTGGTCGGCGGCGGAGTGGTCGGCGTGCCGGTCGGCGGCGGAGTGGTCGGCGGCGCAGTGCCGTCCGGGGCCACCGCTCGGCCGGTGCTCGGTGAGATCATGCCCGGACAGAGGTTGCGGCTGCTCAGGTTGGCCATGATCTGCGGAATCGCGTCCCGGGTGTTCTGGATGCCGTCGTGCATCAGGATCACCTGGCCGTCCTGGAGACGGCCGGCATTGGAGACGATCTGGCTGACGCTGGCGCCGTTCCAGTCCTGGGAGTCGACGTCCCAGATCACCTGGCGCAGGCCGAGCGACGACGCGACCGACTGGAGGGTCGAGTTGGTCTCCCCGTAGGGCGGGCGGAACAACTGCGGCCGGACGCCGGTCGCCGACTGGATCGCCGAGTTGGTCTGGGAGAGGTCCGACTGCATCTGGCTCTGGTTCATCGAGGTCATGTGCGCGTGGTTCCAACTGTGGTTGGCCACCCACATGCCCGCGTCGACCTGGGCCCGCGCGGCGGACTGGTTGCTCTGCACGTTCTGCCCGACGTTGAACATGGTCGCCCGTACGCCGTTCGCGCGCAGCACGGACAGCAGTGCGCTGGTGCTGCCGGTCGGCCCGTCGTCGAAGGTGAGGCCGACGTACCCGTTGCAGGTGGCGGCGCTGGACGGAGTGGCGGCGACCGCGAGACCGGCGGCACTGAGCGCCACGGTGGAGGCAAGCACGGCCAACCGGGTGAGACGCGATGTTCGGGGGGCGGACGGGCGGCGGGAGCCGCCGATGCTGGCATACATGCGCAGGTCCTCCTTGGGACTGGTGACACCTGACGACGCATGGATTCAATCGACCAGAGTTGATGTCGACGCGTTCGGAGTATTGCAGCGGCGTTTCGAACACGTCAACGATTTTCCGGAAATTTTCCGGAAAGGATCGGCTGGTCGCTCGCGACCTTGGCGCGGAACCACTCGAAGTCCGTGCCGATCTTGATGTCGTCCAGCGCGACGACCGCGGGCACGCCCAGCTCGTCGGTGAAGTCGGTGTAGACGATTGCCCGCTGGGACCTCTCGATCAGCGCTCCCGGATCAGGTGCAGCATCTCGCCGACCGAGCCGACGGGATCGGTCACCGGAAACTGGACGGCGCGTACCGTGCTGGTCGGGTCGAGCAGCAGGGTGGTGCGCTTGAGCCGGTCGGTGCCCGCGGCGCGGAAGGTGGGCAGCAGCAGCGCCGCGGCGAGCCGCCCGTCGGCGTCGGACAGCAGCGGAAACGGCAGCCCGGCGTACGCGGCGAAGGCGGCGAGTTGATCCGGTGGCTGGGTGCTGACCCCGCGGATGCGGGCGCCTGCGGCGGCAAAGTCGGTAGCCCGAGCGGCGTAGGTGGTGGATTCGAGGGTGCAGCCGAGAGCGCCCGGGATGTCCGCCCAGTGCGGCGGCGGGTCGGGGGTGCCGGGCGCGAACGCGCCTGGGAAGCAGTAGAGCACCGTCCAGGCGTCGGGTGTGGTCGGTGGCACGGGAACGCCATCGTGGCGTACCAGAGTCAGTTCGGGCAGCCGGCGCCCGACGAGGGCGTGGACCCGGCGCGCCTCCGCCGACGCGGCCGTCGCGGTGGCGGTGAGCGAACCGTCGCCGAGCAGGTACCGGTCGCCCCACTCCTGGAGCGCGATCAGCACCGGCAGCAGGCCCTCGCCCTTTGCGGTGAGCAGGTAGTCGTAGCGCGGCGGGCGGTCGGTGTAGCGCTGCCGGCGCAGCACGCCGTGCTCGACGAGGGCGGCGAGGCGCTCGGTCAGTGCGCGGCGGCTCATCCCGAGCCCTTGTTGCAGGCGATCGAAGCGGGTCACCCCGCCGGCGATGTCGCGGACGAGCAGAAAGGTCCACCAGTCGGTCAGCACGCCGAGGGATTGTGCGATGCCGCAATCGGCGTCGGCGAGGTCGACTCTTTTCATGATCATCAGTATAGTGCGTTCCACTATGGAACTGACTACGTTCTGGCGCTGGTGGCTCGCCGGCACGACCAGTCACCTCGGCTCGGCCGTCGGCGGGGTGGCCCTGCCCCTGACCGCGCTGACCGTGCTGGACGCCTCGGCCTTCGAGATGGGCCTGATCACGGCGGCCAGCTACCTCGCGTACCTGTTGATCAGCCTCCCGGCGGGCGTGGTGGTGCAGCGGACGCCGCTGCGCGGCATGCAGGTCACCCTGGACCTGGTCCGCGCCCTCGCGGTCGTCTCCATCCCTCTGGCCTGGTGGTTCGACGTCCTGACGGTGGCCCAACTGGTCGCGGTCGCCCTGGCCGTGAGCTTCGCAAACGTGCTGTTCGACGTGGCGAACCAGACCTTCCTGCCGGAGATCGTGCCGGCCGCGCAGTTGCAGGCGCGCAACAGCCTCAACTCCGGCACGCATGCCGCCACCCAGCTCGGCGGGCCGTCCCTGGGCGGGCTCGCGGTCCAGGTGCTGGGCGCGGTGCCGACGCTGTTCGTGGACGCCCTCAGCTACCTGATGTCCGCGGTGCTGCTGCGCACCCTTCCCGCCCGGCGGGTGCAGCGCCCGGCCGACCGGCCACCGATGGTCCGGATGATCCGCGAGGGCTGGCACTTCGTGCTCCGGCACCCGATCATCGGCCCGGCCATGTGGGACGCCACCGCCACGAACTTCGTCAGCGGGGCGATGCTGGCCCTCTTCCCCTACTACCTGGTCCGCGAGCTGGGCGCGCCGCCGGTCATGGTCGGCCTGCTGCTCGCCGCCGACGGCCTCGGCGCTCTCCTCGGCGCCGCGCTGACCACCCGGTTCACCGACCGGTTCGGCACCGCCCGGGGTCTGATCATCGCGGCATTCGCCAGCGTGCCCGGCGCGCTCATCATTCCGCTCGGCACCGGCGCCGCCGGCTACCTCGCCTTCGCCGCCGGCACCATCATTCTCGCCGTCTCCTCGGTGGTGCTCAGCGTGACCACCCGCACCTACCGGATGCTCGCCAGCCCGCCGGAACTCCTGTCCCGCGTGATCGCCACGGTCAAGTTCGTCTCCTGGGGTGCCATCCCGCTCGGCAGCCTTCTCGCCGGCGTGCTAGCCGGACCGCTCGGGGCCCGCACCACCTTGTTGATCTTCGGTGCGCTTACCGTGCTGTCCCCGATCATCTATCTCTCGACACCGATCCGCCGGCTGCGCGACCTGCCACTCGACGCACCGACACCCACCGAAGCCCGGGCGCCGAGCCGGTAGCAGGACACGCACCCGGACCCTCACACCGCGGTGGGATCACCCGACGAAGGTCCGTAGATCCACCAATCGGTGGAGGCGGGAATCAACCCGAGCTTCGACGCGACGGTCGACGTGGCGGGGTGCGGTGCGGCCGTAACTTCGCGGCATGACCGCGCTAGAGGTACGACATCTGCACAAGCGCTACGGCCAGCAGGTTGCCGTCAACGACGTCTCCTTCACCGTTGAAGAGGGGGAGATCTTCGGCATCATCGGATCCAACGGCGCCGGCAAGACGACAACCGTCGAGTGCATCGCCGGTTTGCGAACACCTGACTCGGGAACGATCTCCGTGCTGGGTCTCGACCCGATCAAGGACCGGGCGCAGGTACGTGAACGACTCGGCGTGCAGCTGCAGGAGAGCAGCTTCCCCGACGCGATCAAGGTCGCCGAAGCGCTCGAGCTCTACAGCTCCTTCTACCGCAAACCCGCCGATTGGCGCGAGCTCATGGAGCTCCTGGGTCTCACCGAGAAGCGCCACACGCGGTACAAGGCGCTCTCGGGCGGGCAGAAGCAGCGGCTTTCGATCGCGCTGGCGCTGGTCGGCAACCCGAAGGTCGCGATTCTCGACGAGCTCACGACGGGACTGGACCCGCAGGCCAGGCGCGACACCTGGAGCCTCATCGAGCGGGTTCGGGACACGGGCGTCACGATCCTTCTCGTCACGCACTTCATGGACGAGGCGGAGCGCCTCAGCGACCGGGTCGCCGTGATTCATGGTGGCCGGGTTGCCGCAGTGGACACGCCGGCCGGACTGATAGCGCAGGCGAGCACGGTGCAGCAGGTGCGGTTCCGGGTGCGGCAGCCGCTCGACAAGAGGGTCCTGACCGAGCTTCGCGACGTGACCGATGTCGCGATCACCGATGACCGTTGGCTGGTCACCGGCAGTGGGCAGCTGCTGAGCAGCGTCGCAGGGGCTCTGGCCCGGGCGCAGGTCGTGGCGGAGGATCTGCGCCTCGACCGGCGCAACCTCGACGACGCGTTCGTGGCCTTCACCGGTCGCGCCCCGCAATCTCCAGGACCGTTCCGGAAGGAGGGCTGACTCGTGCCTGCTCTCACGAACATGATCAAAATTGAGGCGAAACTCCTGCTGCGTGACTCCGCCACCGTCCTCTTCGGGGTGCTGTTCCCGACCGGGTTGCTGCTCGGGCTGGGTGCCGTCCCGGCGCTGCGGGAGTCGTCGCCGGAGACCGGCGGGCTCCGGCCCATCGACATCTGGGCGCCGACCGCACTGGTGTTCGCGATGGTGATGATCGCCGTGCAGCACGTCCCGGCGGTGATCACGACGTATCGGGAGCGCGGCATCCTGCGCAGGGTGTCGACCACGCCCGCGCATCCACGCACCATCCTGCTCGCGCAGATGATCGTCGCGTTCGCCTCGGTGGTCGTCTCCGCGGCACTCATGATCTTCGCCGGGTGGGCGGTGCTGGACATCGCGCCGCCCGCGCGGCCCGTGGAGCTCGCGGTCGCCTTCCTCGTCGGGTATGCGGCTCTGCTCGGGCTCGGCATGATCTCCGCGGCGGTGGTCCGCACGAGCAGTGCCGCGAACCAGATCGGCACCCTGCTGTTCGTGGCGCTGATGTTCTTCGGCGGGGCCTTCCTGCCCCGGACCCTCATGCCCGACCTGCTGCGCGAGGCCGGCCAGTTCGTCCCGCCCGGTCTGCAGGCTCTCACCGCGGCATGGTCCGCCGAAGCGGGCGAGATCACCGCCACCGCGGGTGGGCAGCCCTTCTGGCTGCAGATTGCCATAATGGCGGGCATCGCAGTGATCCTGAGCTCGGTCGCCGCGAAGCTCTTCCGCTGGGAATAGGTGACGATGACCCGAGTTGCCGGGGCCGGCTCCCCTACGCATCCCTCCGCCGTCGCGGAAGAGGCAGAGATCGCCAATCGCTCCCGGCTGGCCTGGAAAGAGGAGCAGCTGCGGGTCTGGGACCTGCTGCATCTGTTCACACCGTGGCTGCTGTTGACGATCTCGACGGCGATCTACTTCGCGTGGGTGCTGCCGACCTCCGGTGAACGTTTCTGGCCGGAGGGGGCATCCGTGCTCGCGCTGGTCATGGTCGCGGTGCTGTGGGTGCTGTTCGGGCACACACGGCCCATCAGGAGGAGAAGGCTGCGGCGGATGCCGATGGCCGTCTACGTCGTCGGACTGCTCGCTCTGTGCGTCACCCTCATGACGTACTCCGACATCTTCCTCGTCTTCACCATCGCGGGCTTCTTCCACGCCTACCTGCTCAAGCCATGGCCGGTGGGGGTGCTCGGAGTCCTGGCCACCTCCGTTGCCCTCAACGGGTCGGCGATGGGAGTGTGGGCGGACCCCGCCCCGGAGGCTCTCGCGCAGTTCATCCTGATCGTCGCCGTGCAGACCGCGGCGATCGGGGCGGGCATCCTGCTCACCGCGCGCAGCGAGCCGGAGGAACGCAAGCGGGAGAGACTCGTCGAGCGACTCGAGGCGGCGCTGCACGAGAACGCCGGGCTCCACGCCCAACTGGTCGTCCAGGCCCGGGAGTCCGGCGCCCAGGACGAACGGCAGCGACTGGCCGGTGAGATCCACGACACCCTGGCGCAGGGCCTCACCGGCATCATCACTCAACTGCAGGCCGCCCAGCGGTCCGCAAGTGTGCGGGGCGAGACGCAGGAGCACGTCACCCGCGCGCTCCAGCTCGCGCGCAGCAGCCTCACCGAGGCCCGGCGTTCCGTGCGGGCGCTCGCTCCACAGGATCTCGCCCGGGCTCACCTGCCCGACGCGCTCCGCACACTCACCGAGCGCTGGTCACGGGACGAGGGGACGCGAGCACATCTGGAGGTCACCGGCGACATCGAGCCGCTGAGCCCTGCCATCGAGGTGTCACTCTTCCGCGTCGCGCAGGAATCCCTGACCAACGTGGCGAAGCACGCCGCGGCCTCCCGCGTCGGTGTCACGTTGTCCTACACGGGCACCGAGGTGCTGCTCGACGTGCGTGACGACGGACGCGGGTTCACGACAGCGACCGGCACCGGATTCGGCCTGACCAGCATGCGGCAGCGCATCAGGGGCGTCGGCGGCCACGTGGAGGTGCAGAGCGCACCGGGTGAAGGGACGTCCGTCAGTGCGCGCGTTCCGGCGATCACCCCCGCGGGTGCCGCAACGAAGGAGGAGACCGACCGATGATCCGGCTGTTGATCGTCGACGACCATCCGATCGTGCGGGGTGGCCTGCGTGACACCTTCGCGTACGCCGAGGACATCGTCGTGGTCGGCGAGGCCGGCGACGGTGCCGAGGGCATCGAGCGGGCGACGGCGCTGGTGCCCGATGTCGTGCTCATGGACCTGCGGATGCCCGTGCTGGACGGTGTCGCCGCGACCGCTACCCTCCGTGAGCGGACCCCGGACGTCCGGGTGTTGGTCCTGACGACTTTCGACAGCGAAAGCGACGTCCTGCCGGCGATCGAGGCGGGCGCGATCGGCTACCTCCTGAAGGACGCTCTGCCGGACGAGCTGATGCGGGCGGTCCGGGCGGCCGCGCGCGGCGAGTCGGTGCTCGCGCCGTCGGTGACGCAGCACCTCATGGGGCAGATACGGCGGCCCAGCGCCGGCACACTGACCGATCGGGAGAAGCAGGTGCTGCAACTGGTCGCGAACGGCAACTCGAATCGCGACGCCGCCAAGGCGTTGTTCATCGGCGAAGCAAGCATCAAGACCCATCTCCAGCACATCTACGACAAACTCGGGGTACGTGATCGAGCGTCGGCGGTTGCCGAGGGTTACCGTCGTCGCCTGCTCACCTGAGGCCGCCGCCGGCCGCCGCACGGCAGGATCGTCGCGAGCGGCATCCAGATCGGGATGGACGACGACTCGGAGTCGAAAATGGGAAAGAAAAAGGCCGTGACCCTTGTTTCCGCAGGTCACGGCCTTGATCTTTGGTGCGCCCGAAGGGACTCGAACCCCTAACCTTCTGATCCGTAGTCAGATGCTCTATCCGTTGAGCTACGGGCGCCTGGTGCTCGGCCAGTCTACACAACCGGCTTTCGCGCGGAGACTCCGGGATTCGAACCCGGGAGGGGCTTTAAGACCCCAACCGCATTAGCAGTGCGGCGCCATAGACCAGACTAGGCGAAGTCTCCCTGGTGACCCCGAGGTCACCGCGCCCGAGGATACAGGCCCGCACCCGCCCGGGGCAAAGCGGATACCGGGACCGGCCCCCGTGACCGCGTTTCCGTCGTGTGCCAGATCACGTCCACGGCTACGCTCCATCGATATGCAGGAGCAGCCGCCGAGCGATCCGCCCCGTCGCGAGCCCGCAGCCAAGGCCCGGCGGAGCCGCTCCCCACGACCGACGTTCAACCCACCGACACCGGATCCCGCCGCGGAGAACGCGACGAGCGACACGCCGGCATCCCGGCGTCCGCGCCGGTCGCCGCCCACAGTCGTCTTCCAGCCGCCGACACCGACCGACGCCGCAGCGCCGACGCCGCGTCCCCGTCCGGCCGCCGAGCCTCCGACAAACGATCCGGGTACGCCTCCCGCTGCACAGCCCGACCCCGTGCCCGCCGAGGCCGGCACGAGTACGCCTCCGGACAAGCCGGCCGCGCAATCACGCCGTCCGGCCGAGGAGTCGGTGCCCGCCGAACCTCCGGGCGGGGACGAGACGCCGAAGCGGACCCGCCGTGCACCCGCCGCGAAGAAGGTCGCCCCGAAGAAGGCCTCTCCCGCAGTCAGGAAGGCCGCCCGGAAGGCGACCCTTCCGAAGCAGGTGGCACCCGAGGCACCGGCCGAGCCGGAAGCCGCCGCGTCCGGGCAGGAGCCCGGCGGGACCGACGCGGTCACCGCGGAGAAGCCCGGCCCCACGCCAGCGAGAGGAGCCCGGACCACCAAGAGCGCCAAGACGCCCACGACTACGGAGTCCTCCGCGGCGGCCACGGCCACCATAGCCACTCCGGCACCGCAGCCAGCGGCGTCAGCCGCCGAACCCGCAGCCGGCGGTCAAGCCCTGTCCGTCGACCAATCCGCAGCCGACGAGAGCCGGAAGATCGAACCGCCCGCCCTGGACCGGCCGGAAGAAGAGCAGCCGCACGACGAGACCGAGACCCCGCCAGCCACCGTCGACGTCCAGCACGTGGCGCGTACCCCGGAAAAGGGCTGGCGGGCGGTGGGGCCGCAGCTGCGCGACCACCCCGGGTTCGCGCCGGAGCTGCTGGCCCTGGCGGCGGTCGACGTGCTCGGGCCGCGCGCCCGGGACTGGGTGGAGCAGGTCCGGCGGGCCTACCCGGAGGCGGACGCCGACGGGGTGGCCCGGCTGGCGACGCGGCGGTTCGTCCGGATGGCCGGTACGGGTGGGGCGCTGGCGGCGGGTGCCGGGCTGTTCGCGCCCGTCGCGGAGCTGGCGGCGGTGCTCTGGACGCAGGCGAACCTGGTGCTGCATCTGGCGGCGGCGTACGGGCGGGATCCGGCGCACCCGGATCGGGCGGCCGAGCTGCTGGTGCTCACGTTGGTGCACCCGGACGACGGCACCGCGCGGGCGGCGCTGGCGGCGGCTCGGGCGGCTGATGCTCCGGCGGAGGGTCCGTGGGGTCGGGTGGCGGAGGCGGCCTGGCGGCTGGCCACGCCGGTGGCCGCGCAGGCGGGCGGCTGGCTCGGGCTGCGGTTGGCGGCGCGGTTGCTGCCGGGGGCGGCGGCGCTGGCGGCCGCGACCGGCGGTACGGCGACTGCGGAGCGGGTGGCCGCGCGGGCGGTCGCCCGATACCGGCCACGCCGCGCCTGACCGGCGGCAGGACGGTGAGGTGGCGACGACCTAGAGCCAGTCGAACCAGGACTTCGGCAGCATCGCGTAGCCGACGAACGCGAAGATGTCGAGCAGCGTGTGCGCGACGATCAGCGGGGCGACCCGGCGGGTACGCAGGTAGAACAGCCCGAAGATGACGCCCATGACGGCGTTGCCGACGAACGCGCCGAAGCCCTGGTAGAGGTGGTAGGAGCCGCGCAGCAGCGCGCTCGTGGCGAGCACCGCGCCGATCCGCCAGTTGAGCTGCCGGAGCCGGGTGATCAGGTAGCCGACCACGATCACCTCCTCCAGCACGGCGTTCTGCACGGCGGCGAGGATCAGCACCGGCACCGTCCACCAGAGGTCCGGCAGCGCGGCCGGGACCAGCGTGGCGTTGATGCCGAGCTGCGCCGCCGCCCAGAACAGCGCCAGCCCGGGCAGGCCGATGAGCGCGGTCAGGCCCGCGCCCCGGGCCAGGTCGGAGGCGGGCCGGCGGAAGTCGACGCCGAGCGTCCGTGCCGGGTCGCCGGGGTCGCGCGCCAGCAGGTGTACGGCGAGCAGCACCGGCAGCAGCGCGAAGACGATCCCGAGCAGCTGGTACGTGAGGTCGAGGTACGGCCGGGCCGACGCGGAGGTGTTCAGGGCGGCGGTCTGCTTGGACAGTCCACCGGTCGCGGTCAGCTTGGCGATCAGCGAGACGAGTGCGTACACGGCCGACTGGCCGAGGGACAGACCGAGCACGAGCAGCGTCTCGGTGCCCAGCATCCGGCGGGAGACCGGGCGGGCCAGCTCGTCAACCGTCACCGGACCATGAAAGCACTTCGGCGACCGGGCCGGACGGTCGCACAGTCTGTGCGACCGGCGTACACGCTCCGTGGACATTCTATGGGGGCCGATCCGCCCGTACGGAGAAGGAGCGTGCCCCTGTGGAGAACTTCGCGCGGCTGCTGAAGGAGAGCTGGACCCTGGTCGAGGAGAACCGGGAGCGGCTCAGCGGTCACTTCTACGCCCGGCTGTTCCTCCTCGACCCGGAGCTGCGCAAGCTCTTCCCGGTGCAGATGAACGGCCAGGGTGACCGCATCCTGGAGGCGATCGTCACCGCCACCCAGACGGTGGGCGACCCGGAGAGCTTCGACGAGTACCTGCGGGCGCTGGGCCGGGACCACCGCAAGTACCACGTGGCGGCCGAGCACTACGCGACGATGGGCGTCGCGCTGCTCGACGCGCTGCGCAGCACCGCCGGGGACGGCTGGAACCTGGAGTACGACCAGGCGTGGCGGGAGGCGTACGCCGGCATCAGCGAGCGGATGCTGGCCGGCGCGGAGGCGGACGAGAACCCCCCGTTCTGGCACGCCGAGGTGCTGACGCACGAGCGGCACGGCCCGGACACGGCGGTGCTGACCGTACGTGCGCTCCAGGATCCGCTGCCCTGGCGGGCCGGGCAGTACGTGAGCGTGGAGGTGCCGCGCTACCACCCGCGGGTGTGGCGGACGTACTCGGTGGCGAACGCGCCGAACGAGGAGAACGTGCTGGAGTTCCACGTCCGCACGCCGCCCGGCGCGGCGGGCTGGGTGTCCGGCGCGCTGGTGCGCCGTACCAAGCCGGGTGACCTGCTGCGGGTGGCCGCGCCGATGGGGTCGATGACGTTGGACCCGGAGTCCACCCGGGACGTCCTCTGCGTGGCCGGCGGGGTCGGCCTGGCGCCGATCAAGGCGCTGGTGGAGGAGCTGACCCGGGTCAACCGGACCCGCTGGGTGCACGTCTTCTACGGCGCGCGCCGCCCGGACGAGCTGTACGGGCTGCCCGGCCTGGAGGAGCTGGTGGCCTCCCACCCGTGGTTGTCGGTGACGCCGGCGTGCAGCGAGGACCCGGACTTCGGCGGCGAACTCGGTGACGTCTCCGAGGTGGTCACCCGGTACGGCCCGTGGACCACGCACGACTGCTACGTCTCCGGCTCGGCCGCGATGGTCCGGGCCACCCTGCGGGCGCTCGCCGCCGACGACGTCCCGCCGGACCACATCCGGTACGACACGTTCGGCAACCTCTGACCTTGCTCCCCCCGAGCCGGGTCGCGTGCCCCCGCCCCCTGGGGCACGCGACCCGGCCCCCCGTTTCTCAGTAACGCCACGGGGTGCCGGTCTCGCGGTACTCCTCCACTGGCACCAGCGGCACGCCGGGTGCCATCCGGTCGACGTAGAGCCGCCCCTCCAGGTGGTCGATCTCGTGCGCGACCAGCCGCGCCATCGCGTACTCGTAGGACGTGATCACCCGGCTGCCGTCCCAGAGGGCGTGTTCCACGTCGATGCGCAGCGGCCGGGGCACCAGGCCGCGGTGGTCGAAGAAGGAGAGGCACCCCTCGTACTGCTCGTCGGTCTCGGCGGCGGCGTCCACCACCCGGGGGTTGAGCAGCACCACCGGGTCGGCGGCCCGGTCGGCCGGGCGCACCAGCGCGGCGGACCAGCCGATGCCGAGCTGGGGCGCGGCGAGGCCGACGCCCTTGCTGAACGGGTGCAGCTCGTCCAGGCGGACCAGCATCCCGGCGAGCCGGTCGATCACCTGCCGGGCGTGCTGTTCGTCGGCCGGCAGGTCGAACTGGCGGGCCCGCTGCCGCAGCAGGTCGTCGCCGCGCTGCACGATTCCCACGGCCCGCATCCGGTCGCCGGCCCGCACCCGGGCGTCGCCGTTGGGCGCGCTGTCCGGTTCGGCGTCCGGCTCGGGGCTGCGGAACCGCCACTGCATTCGGTATCGGGCGTTCAGCGGCGGGTCGTCGGTCCCCCAGTCGAAGACCACCCGGCCGCCGTCCACCGAACGCTGGATCGGGGTACGCAGCGGCCCCTCCTCCGCCGACAGCGAGGTCTCCGCGCCCCACACCTTGGGGTCGAGGTCCGCGGGCAGGTCGAGCCGCACCGCCAGGTGCCGGGTGGGCAGGCGTACGGCCCGCTGGAACCAGGGGCCCCACTTGTCCCGGCCGACGCGGTACGCGTACTCGATGATGACCCGGTCGCCGGGGTAGAGCGGGAAGCGTCCCTCGTCGTTCTCGAACAGCAGCCAGATCTCCTTGAACGCGTCCCGGTCGTGCTTGGCCCGCCAGTGCATCGGCTCGTGTCCGTTGCCGTCGTCCCGGTACGCGGTGAGTTGCAGCTCGGCGAAGGTGAGCGGGTGTTCCCGGTGGTGCCGGTTGGAGCGGCCCGGGTCGTTGGGGAAGCGGTCGACGGCGACCCGGACCAGGTAGCGGGTGACCGGTTCGGTGCCCGCGTTGTACAGCTCCCGCCGGATCGCGCAGTGGTAGCCGTCACCGGTGTGGGTGAGCGTGGCCACCTCCCGTTCCACCACGAGGCCGGTGCCGGGAGGAAGCCACTGACCGGGTACGGGCGGGTCGCGGTGGGCGGTGCCGGTCCGGCCGTGCCGCAGTTCGTCGTACTCCCGGAAGCGCTGCCAGATCGCGCCGCTGGCCTCCAGGACGGCCTCGGCCCGGCGGGCGAAGTCCTCGGTGGGCCGGTGCCGGCGCCCTTCGACGTGGCTGACGTAGGACGGGTCGAAGCCCATCAGTGTCGCCAGCTGCTTCTTGGACAGCCCTCGGCCGGTCCGGTGCCGTGCGAGTTCCGCCGCGAACGAGTCCGCGGCACGCTCGATCGGTGAGGTCGTCATCAGCTTCCTCGTACGCGGGAAGACCATTTTCACGTTGGGTGGCCGAACGTGTACGGAAACTGCCTCGTATTCGACACTCACCTTGACTTTTCAGCGGCGTACGTCGATCCTTACGCCGTCCGCCGCCGGTTCTCCGGCGGCGTTTTCCGTCTCCAGGGCCGGGTAGTACGCGACGACGCGCCAGTGACGGGGGCCTCCCCGCAATGCCGCGGCACCTCTTCCCCTCCCGCCGGGAGAGTGGTTAGGCTAGCCTTAGCTTGGGTCGACGGCAGGCGCCGACCGCAGGGCGACAGGACAGGGGACGGCCAGGTGACTGCGGTGATGCCGGGGCGCGACGCCGCCACCCCGCTCGCCCCGGTGACCGCGACCCTGCGCGCCATGTTCGGCACCGACGACCTGCCCGGGCTCGCACCCGGCCTGCTGGTCCACGACGAACTGGACCGCTGGTCCCCTGCCACCCGGCTGATCGACGGCACGCTGCTGGCCGAGTTCCTGACCGCCGCGGGCCGCCGCTGGGGCGGCACCCCGCACGCCTGCGCCGCGCTGGCCTGGAAGTCCTACAGCTACTGGACTGCGCTGCCCGCGGTGCTCGGCTGGGCGTCCGCCCGCCGGGTGCCGCTGCTCGACCCGGCCCACGTCCTCGTGCACTTCGAGGACCACCACCAGCTACTCACGCTGGGACTGCGCGCCTCGACCCCGGTGGCCGTGCTGCCCGGCGACCCGCTGGCACTCGCCGGCGCTCCGGGAGTGGCGGTGGTGCCGGACGAGGCGGCGCTGCTCGGCGCTCTGCGCGCCTCCCTGCTCGACGCCCACTTCGCGCCGCTGATCGGCGCCATCCAGGGCGAGGTCCGGATCGGCACCCGTACGCTGCTCGGCTCGGTTGCCTCCGGCATCGCGCACGGCATCCTGCGCGCCTCGGACGCGCTGCCCGGCTCGGCCACGGCGGCCGTCGGCACGGTGCTCGACGCGCTGGACCTGAGCGACCTGGTCGAGCTGGTGCCCGGCCCGGCCGGCGAGCCGACCGTGCAGCGGCGTACCTGCTGTCTGGCGTTCACGCTGCCCCGGCCCAAGGTGTGCCAGGGCTGCTGCGTCCGCCAGGGCTGACCGCTCAGCCGGCCAGCGGCCGGACGTCCCACAACCACACCCCGCCGGTACGCCTCGGCGTGATCCCGCTCAGCTCCGTCATCGCCCGGCGCAGCGCCTCGGCCTGCGGCAGCCGGGGGTCGAGGATCACCGCCCCGGCCCGCCAGTAGCGCAGGTCGTCCACGGCGGCCACCCGGTCCTGCGGCGTGATCGGCGGCACCGCGTCGGTGCGCCGTACCGTCTCGAAGAACGTGCTCGTGGGACGCGGCGGCGCGGTGAACAGCGCGATCCGGTCCCCGCCGGGGCGGGTGTCCGGATAGAGGAAGTAGCCGCGGGCCAGCGGCATGTCCAGCCGGGTCTCGGCGGACCAGCGCAGCGGGACCGCGTACGTGGTGTCGGGCAGCGGCAGCGTGACGATGCTCCGCCCGTCGGCGACGTAGGGACGCCAGGCGCCGGAGGTGACGAACACCGGGGTCGGTTCGAGGCGCTTCGCGGGCAGCGGAGTGGGCAGGATCGGCAGCAGCGCCATCGCGAGCACGGTGACCGTGGCGAACCTGATCTGGTCGCGCGCGTCCGGATGCCGTACGGCGAGCCGCCGGGCCCGGTCGGCGCCGAGCGCGAGCAGCACGCCGATGATCGGGGTGAGCGCGAGCGACCAGCGGGTGGGCACCACCGAGTGCAGGACCGGCAGGTTCTCCAGCGCGGCCCAGGGGCCGGGAATGCCGGTGTCCCGCCCGTCGTAGCGGATCTCCCGGCCGAGCGAGAAGAGGGCGAACACGAGCCCGACCGCTGCGAGCCCGAGCACCACGGCGTTGCGGCGCAGCCACCAGACCAGGGCGACCACCAGGATCACCAGCGGCCAGCCGAAGAACGCGTTCTCCTCGGTGGCGTTCTTGACGAGCGGTTCGCTGCCCCGGGCGTCGCCCGCGACCGACTCCCGCGACCAGGCCACGTACGCGGCGAGGTCGGTGGAGTAGCCCCGGATCAGCGTGGAGAGCCCGCTGTACGCGCCCGGGCCGAAGAACTGGACCCAGAGCGGGTACGCGAGCAGCACCCCGGCTACCACCGCGGCCACCCCGAGCCCGGCGGCGAACGGGCGTGCCGCCGACCGCAGGGCGGGCCGCCCCAACGCCAGCGCGAGCACCACCACGCCGAGCCCGATGGCGGTCATCAGCAGGATCTCCAGGTTGAGGAACGCCTGCCAGACGATCACGAGGCCGAGCAGGACGCCGTTGCGCAGCCACCGGCCGGGTTCGGCCAGGCGCAGCGTCCGCCAGATGATCAGCGGCACCACGTACTGGCTGACGATGTTGGGGTGCGAGTTGGCGTGCGAGATCATCGCCGGCGCGAACGCGCAGAAGGCCGCGCCGAGCCACGCCGGGCCACGGGCTCCGACGGCCACCCGGGAGAGCAGGAAATACCAGGACACTCCGGTCGCAGCGAGCCCGAGCGTGAGGAAAATCAGGAATGACCAGCGGGGACCAGCCCAGAGCGTTATCGGGGCCAGGGGTATGGATACGGATAATACGGACGTATTCGCCATCAAATTGACGACGTCCGGCACATTCATCCGGTCCGAGGTGAACGGATAGGCGAAATCGGTGACGACTCGCGCACCGTGCGCCATCATCCATTCGAACTGCGCCTGATCGGTACGATTGTCGCGGACACCATTGCGTGGATCGACCCACAACCGGACGGTCACCCAGAACGCGAGCAGCACGAAGCTGAGCACGGCGAGCGCGTCGATCCGCCTACCCTGCCCCGATTTCGTCGTACTCGCGCTGCTTTCCGGAGTAGTCATGACATTTCAGAGCGTAGTCAGGGTATGACGGGCACGTGCAATGTTCCGGGGAATCACGTACTATGTGCCGAGTTCGCCGACCGCCGAACAGGCACCCCTCCGGATCACAATTCGGCCCCTCTCCGTCCCCTGATTTCCCCATCAGCCATCCAGATGGTTGACTCTGACGGTCCAGGCGCGGGTCAGTCATATCGTGAGGAATCGACGCATGGCAGAAATCACTGGGGATCAGCGCGTCCAGTCCGAGGTGCTCGAAGGCCTGGCGACGGCTGTCAACCACCGGCAGTGGTTCGTCGAGCTGGCGGTGCCCTACCTCGGTGACAACCCGATCGAGATCGGCAGTGGCCTGGGCGACTACGCCTCGGCCTGGGCCGCGCACGTACCCCGGATCACCGCCACCGAGGCCGACCCGGACCGGCTGGTCCAGCTCAAGGAGCGGCTGTCCGACCACCCGGGCGTCGAGGTCCGGCAGATGCTCCTCCCGCACCACGAGCGCGGCGACTACAGCGCCGCCGTCTCCTACAACGTGCTGGAGCACATCGACGACCACGTGGGCGCGCTGCGCAGCATGCGGGACCTGGTCCGCCCCGGCGGCGCCGTGGTCATCATCGTGCCGGCGTTCCAGTTCGCCATGAGCCCTGCCGACATCGCCACCGGTCACGTCCGCCGCTACACGAAGAAGACGCTCGCCGCGGCGATGACCGAGGCGGGCCTCACGGTCGAGCGGATCCACTACGCCAACGCGCTCGGCCTGATCGGCTACTTCATGGCCACCAAGGTCTTCCGGCTGATGCCGAAGGAGGGCCCGATGGTGAAGGTGTACGACACCCTCGTCCTGCCCGTCACCAAGGCCGCCGAGCAGCGCGTCCGGCCGCCGTTCGGCCAGTCCGTCTTCGCCGTCGCCCGCGTACCGGCCTGAGGGCCGGGGGCCGCGACGGCCCCCGGCCGCCGGTCACTCCTTGATCTGGTACGTCGGGCGGATGACCGCCCGCGCCAGCGTGTGGAACGCCAGGTTGAAGCCGACGAAGGCCGGGCTGGCCCCGGCGGGGATGTCGAGGCGGTCCACGTCCACCGCGTGCACCGCGAACACGTACCGGTGCGGGCGGTCCCCGGCCGGCGGCGCCGCGCCCCCGTAGCCGGTGTCGCCGTAGTCGTTGCGGACGCTGAACGCGCCGTCCAGGTCGGCCTCACGCACGCCGGTGGGCAGCTCGGTGACGGACGCGGGCAGGTTCACCAGCACCCAGTGCCAGAAGCCGCTGCCGGTCGGGGCGTCCGGGTCGAAGCAGGTGACCACGAAGCTCTTGGTCTCGGCCGGGAAGCCCGACCAGGACAGCTGCGGGGAGACGTTCTCCCCGCCGGTGCTGCCGTGCGCGTACCGCGCGTCCATCGGCTCGCCGTTGTGCACGTCGTCGCTGGTCAGGTCGAACGACGGCACCGTCGGCAGCAGCTCGTACGGGTCCGGCGCGATCGGTCGTTCCAGGGTCATCGAAACGGTCCTTCCGGGTACGCGAATGTCCTGCGCCCCTTCATACCCCGTTGTCCGCGCCGCCGTGCTGCCGGCGCACCATCTCGTTGATCCAGACCGGCGCGTACGGGGACGTGCAGCCCGGCGGCGTCGGATAGTCCTTGAGCACCCCGAGCCGCTCGCCGATCCCGATCGCACGCTCCCGGTACGCGGCGTGCTCGATCCCGATCTGCGCCAGGCAGTGGTTCATCGCCCACTGGAGGCGCTCCGGCGCGTCCGCCATCTCCGCCTCGACCACGTCGAGCAGGCCGGCCAGGTCCAGCCCGTCCGGGTTCCGCGCCACCCGCTCGGTGGTGAGCGCCCAGCCGGCGCTCGCCACCACCGGATCGGGATCGGCCGACCAGGCCAGGCGCAGCGACTCGGCGTGCGGGCTCTTCTTCACCACGTAGTTGACGAGCCAGTCGTGCACCTTCGGCGTACGCGCCTCGCGCAGCATCGCGTCCAGCTCGTCCCGCCCGTACGCCTTCGGCCGGCAGATCAGCAGCGCCAGCAGCCGGGCCGCGCTGTCGCCGGTCGCCCACAGCTCGCGCGCGAGGTCCTGCTGCGTCTTCAGGCGCTTCGCGATCGCCCGCAGCTTGCCCAGGTTGACCCCGTGGTCGTCGCCGTGCCGTTCGTTGACCGCGCGGATCTTCGGATCGTCGAGCGCGGCCAGCTCGGCCATCGCCGCGGCCGCCGTCGTCGTCTCTGCCACCCCGGCCTCCCGTCGTCGCGGCGTCACGCAGCCTACGACCGGGCGGGGGTGAGTGAGAGTGGCGGAGGGTGTGGGATTCGAACCCACGAAGACATCGCTGCCTTACCGGTTTTCAAGACCAGCGCCATCGGCCACTAGGCGAACCCTCCCGGCACGCCCCCGAGGGGTGCGCGACCGGGGACCAGTCTGCCACGAACCCCGTACCGGGCAAGCCGCCGTCCCACCTCCCCTGCGAGAATGTGTGCGTGTGGGAGAGCCCGGCAGTGGTGCTGATCAGCGGAATCATGGCGGCCGGCAAGTCCACAGTGGCCGAAGGGCTGGCCCGGCGGCTGCCCCGGGCGGTGCACCTGCGCGGCGACGTGTTCCGCCGCATGATCGTCAGCGGGCGGGCCGACATGACGGCCGAGCCGACCGAAGAGGCGCTGCGGCAGCTCCGGCTCCGCTACGACCTGGCCGCCTCGACCGCCGACCGGTACGCGTCCGCGGGCTTCGCAGTCGTACTCCAGGACGTGGTGCTCGGCGCGGACCTGCCGGCCATGATCGGCCGGATCCGGCACCGGCCGCTCGCCGTGGTGGTGCTCGCGCCCCGACCGGAGGTGGTCGCCGTCCGCGAACGGGACCGGTCGAAGGACGGGTACGGCGACTGGCCGGTCGCGGACCTGGACGCCGAGTTCCGGGCCGACACGCCCCGGATCGGGCTCTGGCTGGACACCTCCGACCAGACGCCGGAGGAGACGGTGACGGAGATCCTCGCCCGCGCGTGGACCGACGGGCAGATCGGGTAAGACTGAGTCATGCGCGCAGTCACGATCACGGAACCCGGCGGACCCGAGGCGCTCGTCTGGACCCACGTGCCGGATCCGGAGCCCGGCCCCGGTGAGGTGATCGTCGAGGTGCGCGCGAGCGCGGTGAACCGGGCCGACCTGTTGCAGCGGCAGGGGCACTACCCGCCGCCACCGGGAGCGTCCGCGTACCCCGGTCTGGAGTGTTCGGGGACGGTGCGTGCGCTCGGTCCCGGCGTGACCGGCTGGTCGGTGGGCCAGGAGGTCTGCGCGCTGCTGGCCGGCGGCGGCTACGCCGAGCAGGTCGCCGTTCCGGCCGGGCAGTTGCTGCCGGTGCCGGCCGGGGTGGACCTGGTCGACGCGGCGGCGCTGCCGGAGGTGGCCAGCACGGTCTGGTCGAACGTGGTGGACCTGGCCCGCCTGGTCGAGGGGGACACGCTGCTGGTGCACGGCGGCGGCAGCGGGATCGGCACGTTCGCGATCCAGCTCGGCGTGGCGCTCGGCGCGACAGTGGTGGTGACGGCCCGGTCGGCCAAGCACGAGCGGCTGCGCGAGCTGGGCGCCGCGCACACGATCGACTACCGCGAGCAGGACTTCGTCGACGAGGTACGCCGGGTCACCGACGGCCGGGGCGCGGACGTGATCCTCGACATCATGGGCGCGTCCTACCTGCCCCGGAACGTGGCCGCCCTGGCGACCGGCGGGCGGCTCGTGGTGATCGGCATGCAGGGCGGGCGCAAGGGCGAACTCGACCTGGGGATGCTGCTGACGAAGCGCGCGGCGGTGCACGCGACAGCGCTGCGGTCCCGCCCGGTCGAGGAGAAGGCGGCGATCGTCCGGGGCGTACGCGAGCAGGTGTGGCCCCTGGTGGAGGCGGGCCGGATTCGGCCGGTGGTGCACGCCCGGGTGGACATGGCCGACGCCGCCGCCGCGCACCGCCTGGTGGAGACGAACGACCACCTGGGCAAGGTGCTGCTGGTCCGGTGAGGGTCAGCCCTGGCCGGGGCGCGGGAGCATGAGGCGCGGGCCGGGCCCCTCGGCGGCGAGCGAGTCGCCGGGGTTGTAGAGCGTGCAGCGCTGCAACGACAGGCAGCCGCAGCCGATGCAGCCGTCCAGGTCGTCGCGGAGCTTGCCGAGCAGCCGGATGCGTTCGTCCAACCGGTCCCGCCAGGCGCGGGACAGCGCGGCCCAGTCGTCGGGCGTGGGGGTACGCCCCGACGGCAGCGAGTCGAGCGCCGCCCGGATCTCCTCCAACGAGACACCCACCTGCTGGGAGATCCGGATGAAGGCCACCCGGCGCAGCTCGGTGCGCGCGTAGCGGCGCTGGTTACCGCCGGTGCGGACGGCGTGGATCAGGCCGAGCCGCTCGTAGTACCGCAGCGCCGAGGGCGCGACGCCACTGCGGTCGGCGAGTTGCCCGATGGTCAGTGTTGCTTCGTGCATCACACGGCCTTGAGTTGAAGTTCGCTTCAAGTCGGAGGCTAGCGGTATGACGACGACCACCGCCACCGACTTGGGCGCGCTTCTGGACCGGGTGCGCGCCGGCCGCGAGTTCGGCGCCAACGTGTACTCGACGCTCGACGTGCTCCAGGTGCTCTACGACCGGGTGCTCCGGATCACCCCGGCCACCGTGGCCGACCCGGACCGGGACCGCTTCCTGCTCTCCAAGGGCCACGCGGTCGCCGGGTACTACGCGCTGCTCGCCGCCCGCGGCTTCCTGCCCGCCGAGTGGCTGGACGACCAGGGCGGCCCGGCGAGCCGGCTCGGCGACCACCCGGACCGGACGCTGGTGCCGGGGGTCGAGATCGGTTCCGGTTCGCTGGGCCACGGGCTCGGGCTGGGCGTGGGCACCGCGCTCGGGCTGCGGGCCCAGGGCCGCACCGGACCCCGGGTGTACGTGCTGCTCGGCGACGCCGAACTGGACGAGGGCTCCAACCACGAGGCGATCGCGTACGCGGGCGCGACCGGGCTGGGCAACCTGACAGCGATCGTGCTGGACAACCGCTCGGCCACGTACGGCTGGCCGGGTGGTGCGGCGAGCCGGTTCACGGTGAACGGGTGGAGCGCCGCCACCGTCGACGGGCGCGACCACGACGCCCTGCACGGCGCCCTCACCGGGCACGACGATCACCGGCCGCACGTCGTCGTCGCGGTCGTCACGGACGGGGAGTGAGCATGACCAGCACCATGCGGGACGCGTTCGTGACAAGCACCGAGGAGGTGCTCGCCGATCCGCGTACGACAGTCGTGCTCGCCGACATCTCCGCCGCCGCGTTCGAGCCGGCCGCCGCCCGGTACCCGGACCGGGTGATCAACGTGGGCATCCGGGAACAGTTGATGATCGGGGTGGCCGGAGGGCTGGCGCTGACCGGGCAGCGGCCGATCGTGCACAGCTACGCCCCGTTCCTGGTCGAGCGGGCGTACGAGCAGATCAAGCTGGACCTCGACCACCAGGACGTCGGCGCGGTGCTCGTCGGCATCGGCGGCTCGTACGACCGCGCGTCGGCGGGACGCACCCACCTCGGGCCGGCGGACGTGGCGCTGCTGGACACACTGGACGGCTGGACCGTGCACGTGCCGGGGCACCCGGACGAGGTCCGGCCGCTGCTGCGCGACGTCGTGTGCGGGCAGGACTCGGCGTACCTGCGGTTGTCGATCCGGAGCAACACCGCCGCGTACCCGCGGGCAGGTGACCTGCATGTGGTCCGGGACGCCGGGCCGGGCGCGCCGCTGCTGGTCGCGGTCGGCCCGGTGCTGGACGCGGCGGTGGCGGCGACGGCCGACCGGCCGGTCACAGTGGCCTACACCCACCGGCCGCGACCGTTCGACACGGCCGGGCTGCGGGCGCTCGCCACGACCGAGGTGATCCTGGTCGAGCCGTACCTGGCGGGCACCTCGGCGCGGGTGGTGTCGGAGGCGCTGGCCGACCGGCCGCACCGGCTGCTGGCGCTCGGGGTGGGCCGCAGGGACCTGCGCCGCTACGGCAGCGCCGAGGACCACGAACGCTGGCACGGCCTGGACGCCACCGGGCTGCGCCGCTCGGTCGACGCGTTCCTCACCTGAGCGTCCCGGACACGACGGAACCCCGGGACCTCGGCTGGTGCCGGGATCGCGGGGTTCCGTCGGTACGGGCTCAGTGCGCGGCGGCGGGATTGGCCGGGCGGCGGCGGGCGCGCTCGCGGGCCAGGATCCAGATCGCCTCGACGCCGTCCTTCCAGGTGATCTTCTTGCCCTCCTCGCGGCCCCGCGCGCGGTAGCTGATCGGCACCTCGTAGGGGCGGATGCGGCGGCGCAGCAGCTTGCCGGTGACCTCGGCCTCCATGCCGAAGCCACGGGAGCGGACCTCGAGCGAGCGGTACAGCTCCAGCGGCATCAGCTTGAAGCAGGTCTCCAGGTCGCCGATGTAGGAGTTGTAGAGCACGTTCGCGGCGAGCGTGACGCCCTTGTTGCCCATCACGTACCAGAAGCTGTACGAGCTGTGGCTGCCGAAGGTCCGGTTGCCGTAGACGACAGTCGCCCGGCCGTCGAGCACCGGCTCCAGCAGGCGCGGGATGTCCTGCGGGTCGTACTCCAGGTCGGCGTCGAGGATGACCATGTACTCGCCCTCGGCGCTGTCGACAGCCGTCTTGATGGCCGCGCCCTTACCGGCGTTGCGCTGGTGGGTGATCACCCGCAGGCGGGCGTCGTCCACGCGGCCGAGGATCTCGCCGGTGCCGTCCCGGCTGCCGTCGTCCACGACGACGAGCTCGATCTCGCACGGGTAGTCGACCGCCAATGCCTGCTTGAGGGCATCCGCGATTCGTTCTTCCTCGTTGTAGACCGGCATGAGGATCGAGAGCTTCACGGAATCTCCACGGAGGCGATGGCAGGTCGGGGCATAGCGTAGCCTGGCACATTGCTCAGGTCACGACAGCCCAGGCACCCTATTCCTGGCGAAGTGGTACCACCACGAGCCGGGCCACGCTGCGGTCGCCGTCCTTCGCGCCGGCCACCCCGACCGTCGTACCGATCTTGATGTCGGTCGATCGGATCGTGGTCCGCCGCTCGACCACCCGCAGTTTCTCACCGAACGTCCACGTCACCGTGAAACCGTCGGTGGACTTCACAGTCATCGACCTCTCGTCGATCGCGGTCACCTCGCCGCGCTGGACCGCGACGGTCTTCGTACCGCCGTCCCTGGTCTTCACCACTGCCTCGCCGTGCAGCGTGTTGCGCCGCAGCAGCACCCTGGCGCGGTGCCGCTTGTGTCCCTCCTTCGCCCGCTCGCCCTTGCCGTCCGGCCCGGCCTGCGGCGTATCGGAGGGCGCCGGCGCGGCGACCGGATCCACGTCCAGTTCCCCGGCGTCGACGCCGAGCGCCGCGAGCGCCTGGCCGTCCGCACCCAGGGCGGCGCTCACCTCGACCCCGTCGTCCGGCGCCGCGCCGGACCGGGTCGCGCCGCACCCGGCGAGCACGAGCGCCGCGGCGGCGAGCAGTGCGGTGGCGCCGGTGACGATTCGCTGACGTCTCATCTGTGGTCCTCTCCTCGCGGTGACGATCCGAGCGTTCCGCACCGACGCGAGGGGACGGTCAAGCCGATGTTCGAGCCGCGTAAGGATCCGGGGGCACCCGGACGGTGAAGGCCGCTCCGCCCTCCGGCGCGTGGCCGGCGGCGATGTCCCCGCCGAGCCGGCGGACCAGCCCGGCGGCGAGCGCCAGGCCCAGCCCGCTGCCCACCTTGCGCACCCCGCGGTACCGCTCGTTCAGCGCGCCCCGCTCGAACGCCACCCGCAGGTCGTCGTCGGTGAAGCCGGGTCCGCCGTCCCGGACCTCCAGCACCCCGCCGCCCGCCGGGCCGTCGGCCCGGACCGCGAGCACCACCGGCGCCCCCGGCGGTACGACCCGCAGCGCGTTCTCCAGCAGCCCGTCCAGAACCTGCCGGATGCGCCCCGGATCGGTGTGCGCCGGCACCGGCTCCCCCGGCGTCTCCAGCCGGAACGGCACCCCGAGCGCCGCGCACCGGCCGGACCAGCTGCGCTCCGCGTCGGCGGCGAGCCCGGTCAGGTCGACCGGCACCGGTTCCAGGGGGAAGTCGACCGCCTCCAACCGGGCCAGTGCCAGCAGGTCGCGGACCAGCCGGTCCAGGTGTTCGGCCTCGGCGAGCACGGTCCGGCCGGTCGCCGGCACCGCGTCGGCCTCGATCACACCGTCCGCGAGCGCCTCGGCGTAGCCGCGGATCGCGGTGAGCGGGGTACGCAACTCGTGCGAGACGGAGAGCAGGAACTCGCGCTGCCGTCCCTCGCTCGTGGCGAGCGCGGCGGCCAGGCCGTTGAGCGCGTGCGCCAGGTCGGCCACCTCGTCGGGCGGCTCGACCGGCACCCGGACCGCCCGGTCCCCGGCGCGCAGCCGGGCGGCGGCGGTGGCGGCGGTACGGATCGGCCGGGCCAGCCGGCGGGCGAGCAGCAGTCCGGCGGCCGCCCCGGCGGCGAGTCCGGCGAGCAGCGGCAGCCACAGTCCGCGCAGCACCTGCCGCCAGGGCGCGGCGCTACGGGCCCGGGTCAGCACCACCCCGTCGCCACCGGGCAGCGACCGCGCCTCGACCAGCCGGCGTTCCCCCTCGACAAGTCGCCGGCCGGAGACGTTCTCGCCGCCGGCCACTCGCGTCACCAACGGCCGGGGCAGGCCCGGCCGGTCGGCCCGGCCGTCCCGGATCACGTACACGTCGATCCGCTGCTGGCGCAGTTGCCGGATGAGCCGGTCCCCGGCGCCGTCGCGCTGGCGTACCGGCCGCACCCGGAGCACGTCGGCGGCGAGCCGGGCCTGGGCGGCAAGTGCCTCCTGGTCCCGGCGCTCCGCGCCGCGTACCGCCAGAGGCACCGCGACCAGCGCGGTGACGAGCACCGACACCAGCGCCACCGCGCAGGTGGCCAGCACGGCGCGGGCGGTGAGCGTCCGCCCGGGCCGCCGGCCGGGTCGAGCCGCACCGGTACGCGGGATCGGCACTGTCGGTTGCTCAGGCATCGGCGGCGTACCCGACGCCCCGATGGGTGCGGATCACGCTGTCCGGGCCGAGTTTGGCCCGCACCTGCGCCACGTGCACGTCGACGGTCCGGGTGCCGGCGTGCGCCGCGTACCCCCACACGCCCGCCAGCAGCTCCTCCCGGGTGAACACCCGGCCGGGCCGGGCCATCAGATGGGCGAGCAGGTCGAACTCGGTGGAGGTGAGCTGCACCGGCGTGCCGCCGGCGGTCACCGTCCGGCGGGCCGGGTCGAGCGTGACGGCACCGAGCGTGCGGGGCTGCTCGGCGGGCGTGCCTGCGGTGCGGCGCAGCACCGCCCGCAGCCGGGCGAGCAGCTCGCGCGGGCTGAACGGCTTGGTGACGTAGTCGTCAGCGCCCAGTTCCAGGCCGACGACGCGGTCCACCTCGTCGTCGCGGGCGGTGAGGAAGATGACCGGAGTCCAGTCGCCGGCCGCGCGCAGCCGGCGGCAGATCTCGGTGCCGGCCAGGCCGGGCAGCGCGATGTCGAGCACGCAGGCCACCGGGCGCAGCCGCCGCGCGGCGGCCAGCCCGGCCTCGCCGTCCCGTTCCAGGTGTACGCCGAACCCGTCCCGGGTCAGGTAGAGCCGGACCAGGTCGGCGATGGCCGGCTCGTCCTCCACCACGAGGACGAGCCCGGGCGGGGCGGCTGCGGTCACCGGCTCATGATGACCGACCGGTGACCGCCGAGCCGGTCAGGAAATGTTCGGATCAGGTAAGAGGACGTCAGCGCGCCGGGGCGGGCCTCAGCACCGTCGGGCGGACGGCCGCCGGCGACTCGCCGATGGTCGCCACCACCCGCTCGGCCGGCGTACGCAGGCGGGTCCGGAAGGCGTGGTTGAGCAGCGCGTCGAGCTGCCACACCTGCTTCGGGTGGTGGGTACGCAGGACGAACCGCTCGCGTACCCCGTCGATCGCCGTGGCCGCCAGCTCCACGCGGTGCGCGCGGGGATCGGGGCTCCACGTCACGTTGCTCAGCTCGCGCAGTTCGGTGTTGAGGTGCAGGCGCAGCCGGTGCAGCACCCGGGTCTGCCGGGTGACCACCAGCCGCCGGTGGGTGAGGAGCATCAGGTAGTCGCCGCCCACCGGGTCGTCCGGGCGGCTGCACCGGGTGAGCAGGATGGTCGCGTCGCCGGAGCCGACGCACCGGCGGAACACCGGCATGTGCCGGGTGACGGTCTGGGTCGCCAGGCCGGTCTCGGCGGCGGCCGGAAGGAACGTTCGCGAGAACACGTCCATGCCCGGTCCAACGAGCCGATGACCAGGGGTGATATGGGTCACGCCCGATTTCTGGAACTTCCACACGTGCAAGTCGCACCAGCGGTGCGACACCGGCCGCCGGTCGGATCAGAGCAGCTCGACGATCGTGGCGTTGGCCATGCCACCACCCTCGCACATGGTCTGGAGGCCGTAGCGGATGCCGTTGTCCCGCATGTGCTGGAGCATCGTGGTCATGATCCGCGCGCCGGACCCGCCGAGCGGGTGACCGAGCGCGATCGCCCCGCCCCGGGGGTTGAGCCGCTCCGGGTCCGCCTCGGTCTCGGCCAGCCACGCCAGCGGCACCGGGGCGAACGCCTCGTTCACCTCGTACACCCCGATCTCCTCGATGCCCAGCCCCGCGCGGCGCAGCGCCTTCGCGGTGGCCGGGATCGGCGCGGTGAGCATGGTGACCGGGTCGTCGGCGGCGACCACTGCGGTGTGCACCCGGGCCAGCGGGCGCAGGCCGTGCCGGCTGGCCCACTCGGCTGTGGTGACCGCGAGCGCGGCGGCGCCGTCGGAGATCTGCGACGCGGACCCGGCGGTGACCACGCCGTCGGCGCGGAACGGGGTGGCCAGCTCGCCGAGCTTGGCCAGCGAGGTGTCGCGGCGGATGCCCTCGTCGGCGGAGAACTTGCCGCCGTCGGCGAGCGCCACCGGCGCCAGCTCGGCCTCGAACGCGCCCGCGTCCTGCGCGGCGGCCGCCTTCTCGTGGCTGGCCAGCGCGAACTCGTCGAGCTGGGTACGCGAGAAGCGCCACCGCTGTGCGATCAGCTCGGCCCCGACGCCCTGGTTGAACGGCAGTGGCGAGTCCGCAGCGACGCCCTCGACGCCGCGGTAGCGCTCCAGGATCGCCGCGCTGAACGGCATGCCGCCGGCGACGCTGGAGCCCATCGGCACCCGGGTCATCGACTCGACGCCACCGGCCACGACCAGGTCGGCCTGGCCGGAGAGGACCGTCGCGGCGGCGAAGTGCAGCGCCTGCTGGCTCGACCCGCACTGGCGGTCGAGCGTGGTGCCCGGGACCGACTCCGGCCAGCCGGCGGCGAGCACGGCGTTGCGGGCCACGTTCCAGGACTGCTCGCCGACCTGCGACACGCAGCCCCACACCACGTCGTCGACCTGGCCCGGGTCGATGCCGGTGCGCTCGGCGAGCGCGCGCAGCACGTGCGCCGAGAGGTCGACCGGGTGCACTCCGGCGAGGCTGCCCTTGCGCCGCCCGACCGGGGTCCGTACCGCGCCGACGATGACCGCGTCACTCATGTCTACTCCCCGGTAACCTCGCTTGCCCCGATCCTACGTGCTGACCGGACCGGTCGTCCTCCCCCCGGCGTGCGGCAGGTGCGGCTGGCATGCTGGGCGGATGGATCCACAGTCGCCGCCGGTCCGGCAGTGGCGGGTGCCGCGCGAAGTGCCGGTGATCAAGGCGGTCGGCGCGCTCGCGCTCGTCGCCCTGGGGCTGGTCTTCGCCGCCGGCGACCCGGTCCGTCCGGCGCTCGCCGGGCTGGCCGCCGCCGGCCTGCTCGGCTGGGCGCTGCGCGACGTGGTCGCACCGATCCGCCTCGCCGTCGACCCGGACGGGCTCACCGTGCTGCGGGGGTTCGCCGGGCGGCGCCGCCTGCCGTGGGACGCGGTGGAGGCGATCCGCCTGGACCGGCGCGCCCGACGCGGGATCACCGCCGAGACGCTGGAGATCGACGCCGGGGAGTCGCTGCACCTGTTCGGCCGCCGCGACCTGGACGCCCCGCTGGACGAGGTGGCCGCGGCGCTGACCGAGGCCCGCCCCGCGCGCTGAGACCGCTCGGCTCAGCCGAGCAGGGCGGCGGTCCGGACGAGCGTCAGGCCGATCAACGCGACCAGCACGATCGCGCAGCCCGCCACCTGGAACACGGTCCGCCGCGACCGTGGGGCGTACGCCAGGACCAGTGCCACCAGGGCGCCCACGACCAACCCGCCGAGGTGACCGGCCACCGAGATGCTCGGCACGGTGAACGTGAAGATCAGGTTGATCACCAGGATCGGCACGATCGCCGACGTGTCCCGGCCGAGCCGCCGCATGATCACGAAGACGGCGGCGAACAGGCCGAAGACGGCGGTGGAGGCGCCGGCCGTGAACCGGTTCGGCTCGGTGAAGACGTAGGCCGCCACATTGCCACCCAGCCCGGCGAGCAGGTAGAGCGCCAGGAAGCGCAGCGGCCCGAGCACCGCCTCCAGCGTCCGGCCGAGCACCCAGAGCGCCCACATGTTCAGCAGCAGGTGCAGCACGCCGTAATGCAGGAACATGGCGGTGACGAGCCGGTACCACTCGCCGTCGGCCACCCCGCCGACATGCCCGTCGGGGAAGCGCGCCAGGCCGAGCACCGCCCCCCACTCGGTGAGCGGCGTCCCGCTGCCCATCAGGCCGCCCAGGCCGCCACCGGCCACGGCGGTCCCGCTGCGCGCCGAGAGGACGGACAGCAGCATCATCACCACGTTCAGCGCGATCAGCGCCTTGGTGACGTTGCCCTGGCGGCCGGCGGCACCGCCACCGAAGGCGGTACGCGCCGGCCGCACGCTGCGGCGGCCCTCGGCGACGCACTCCGGGCACTGGTGCCCGACGGAGGCGTCCCGCATGCACTCGGTGCAGATCGGCCGATCGCATCGACTGCACCGGATGTAGGTCTCCCGGCCGGGGTGCCGGTAGCAGACCGGGGTGGTCGGCACCGGACCCCCGGTGGCGTCGCCTGGCTGGCCGGAGCGCTCAGTCATGCGAGCAAAGGTACCCGCGTACCGCTCAGGACTGCTTGTGCTCGATCTCGACCCGCTCGATCACCACGTCCTGGATCGGCCGGTCGCTCGGACCGGTCGGGGTGTTGGCGATCGAGTCGACCACCTTCACCGACTGCTCGTCGGCCACCTGACCGAAGATGGTGTGCCGGTTGTTCAGGTGTGGCGTGGGCGACACCGTGATGAAGAACTGGGAACCGTTGGTGCCCGGCCCGGCGTTCGCCATCGCCAGCAGATACGGCCGGTCGAAGCGCAGCTCCGGGTGGAACTCGTCGGCGAACTTGTAGCCCGGGCCACCGCGGCCGGTGCCGGTCGGGTCGCCCATCTGAATCATGAAACCGCTGATCACGCGGTGCGAGACGGTGCCGTCGTAGTACGGCCCGCTGCCCGGCTGACCGGTACGCGGATCGATGTACTCCCGGGTGCCCTCGGCCAGCTCCACGAAGTTGCGGACGGTCTTCGGCGCGTGGTTCGGGAAGAGCTCCAGCCGGATCGGGCCGGCGTTGGTGTGCAAGGTGGCGTAGACAGCCTCGGCCACGGGTACTCCTCACTCGTAGTTCAGTTCCTTGCGGATCCTCCCATGTGCCCGATCTGGCCATGCGGAGGCATTCGAAGGTGGAGGATGACGAAGGAACAACTCCCAGGAGGTGGGACCGTGTTTGGAATCGGGCGGCGAAAGACCCAGGGCCAGCTCGCCAAGGTCGAGCTGAACCAGGGCATCGGTCACCTGAGGCAGGCCGCCACGCACGCGGCGAAGGGTGCCGGCGCCACTGTCGGCCCGCGGGTCCAGGCAGCCCGGGTCGCCGTCGCGCCGACCGCGGTCCTGGTCCGGGACCGCGCCTCCAGTGGGTTCGCGTCGACCGCCGCGGCGGTCGCGCCGGTGCTGCTGGCCGTGCGCAACGCCCGGGTCGAGGCCGCCGGCAAGGCGTCGAGCGGCCGCAAGGTGATGGCCGCGAAGCAGTCCGCGATGACGAAGAAGGCGAAGAACATGAAGGCCGGAAAGAAGAAGCAGCGCAGGTCGCGGGGCATGACCGCGGGCCTGCTGGTGGCCGGCACCGTCGCCGGTCTGGCCGGTGCGATGGCCATGCGCCGCCGCCGCGAGCAGCAGGAGTGGGCCGAGTACGACCCGACCGGCACGCTCGGCGCGACGGGCACGCTCGGCGCGACGGGCACGCTCGGCGCGACCGGTCGCGACAAGCTGGAGCCGATGCGGGAGGACGTGGACACGATCGTGGTGGAGACCCCGGACGCGAGCGCGAAGGTGACGCAGGCCGGTCCGACCGGCGCCGGTTCCTCGGCGGTGGCCAAGGGCAGCAGCGCGTCGACCGCCACCTCCGGCAGCCAGCCGGTGATCCACCCGAACGACCAGGTCCCCTCCGTCGCCGAGGGCGCCCGGGACGTCTCCGGCCGCCCGGCCGACGACATCACCAAGGCTGTGCAGGCCGGCAAGAACGCCGCGAAGGCCAGCGGTCGCCGCTGACCTCGTACCGTCGGATCAGCGCCGGCACGCGGGACACCCCGCGTGGCCGGCGCTTCCGCGTGTACCGGGCGGCGGGTCCGCGGCGGCCCGCAGTGGCGCGGCGGTTACAGCCAGCCGTTGCGGCGGAACAGACGGTAGAGCGTGAAGGACGCCGCGAGCATCAGCGCCCAGACGCCGGGATAGCCGTACGTCCACTTCAGCTCGGGCATGTTGTCGAAGTTCATGCCGTAGATGCCGGCGATCGCCGTCCACACCGCACCGATCGCGGCCCAGGCGGCGATCTTGCGCATGTCGTTGTTCTGGTCGACGGTGACCTGGGCCAGCCGGGCCTGGAGGATCGAGTTGAGCAGGTCGTCGTAGGAGTTCACCTGCTCGACCGTGCGGCTGAGGTGGTCCTGCACGTCGCGGAAGTAGCGCCGCACCTCCTGCGGCACCGCGCGGTTGACCTGCGAGGTGAGCGTCATCAGCGGGCGCTGCAACGGCGCCACCGCCCGCTTGAACTCGACCAGCTCCCGCTTCATCTGGTAGATCCGCTGGATCCGGCCGCTGCTCTGCCGGTCGAAGACGTCCGCCTCCAGCACGTCGAGGTCGTCCTCCAGCCGGTCGGCCACCTCCAGGTAGAGGTCCACCACGCGGTCGGTGATCGCGTACGCCACCGCCCAGGGGCCCTGCCGCAGCAGGTCCCGCTTCGCCTCCAGGTCGGCGCGCACCGGCGCCAGCCGGCAGGCGTCACCGTGCCGGACGCTGATCACGAAGTGCGGCCCGATGAAGAGCATCACCTGGCCGGTCTCCACCACCTCGGAGTTCTCGGTCAGCTCGGCGTGCTCGCAGTAGCGGGCGGTGCGCAGCACCAGGAAGACGATCTCGCCGAAGTGCTCCAGCTTCGGACGCTGCTGGGCCTTGACCGCGTCCTCCACGGCCAGCTCGTGCAGGCCGAACGTGGCGGCGATCTCGGTCATCTCGGCCAGATCCGGCTCGTGCAGGCCGAGCCAGACGAAGCCGTCCTGCTCCTGCCGGGCGGCGGCCAGGGCCTCGGCGTACTGGGGGTGCCCGGGGCGGCGCTCGCCGTCGACGTACAGCCCGCAGTCGACGATCCCGCTGCGCTCCGGACCGGCCGGCTGGGCCGTACGCGGGGAGCCGTCGGCGTTGAGGATGCGGGACATCGCGCGTACCGGGGCCGACCAGGCGCGGGGGCGCAGTGCCCGGCTGCCGTCGGTGCCGGCGGTTCGGTCGCGTGCCACCCGGTCCGTCATCTCTCGCCCCCTTCCCCTAGAGCTGCGGCTTGCAGGTTACGCCGACCGGCGGGAAGCGCAGCGCGGGCGCGGGTGCGGGGTACTGGCGGTTGCGACGGGCGTCACGCGGCGGCGCCGGGCGGGCCGGGCCGCGTCAGGGGGGTGAGGGGCGACACGGCCCACCCGGCACCCCTTGGGGGCGGGAGTGATGCTGGGCGTGCCGCCGGCCCGGCCGGGGCGGCCGGCGGCCACCCGGGCGTACGGGCCGGTCACCGACAAAAGGTGAGCGGCACTCGCAGCATTGTGGGCTGCCGGCCGGTTCAGCGGGAGAGCCGAACCGGCCAGCAGGGCGCTTTTGTCAGAAACCCGACAGAAAATCAGCCGCGTACGGCGGCCATCGCCTCGGCCAGACGCCGCACGCCCTCGTCGATCCGGTCCGCGGTCACCGCCGAGTACGCCAGGCGCAGCGCGTGCCGGCCGCCGTCGACCATGAAGTCGCTGCCCTTCACCACGGCTACGCCGCGCTCGGCGGCGGCCGGGGCGAGCCGGTCGACCTCGACGTCCTCGGGCAGCTCCACCCAGAGGAAGTAGCCGCCGTCCGGCTCCACGAACCGGGCCTCCGGAATGTGCCGGCGCAGCGACTCGGCCAGCACCGCCGACCGCTCGCCGAGCGCCGAACGGACCGTCCGGATCGACTCGTCGATCGCGCCGGAGACGCAGAACTGGTGCACGATCGCCTGGGCCACCATGCCGGGTGAGATGTAGAGGTTGGTCGCCCGCTTCGCGATCGCCGCGATCAGCTCGGCCGGGCCGACCAGGTAGCCGACCCGCACGCCCGGGCAGACCGTCTTGGTGAAGCTGGAGGCGTGCACCACCACGCCCCGGGTGTCCATCGACAGCATCGAGGGCAGCGGCTCGCCCCGGAACCGGATGTCCGCGTACGGGTCGTCCTCGAAGATCGTGAAGTCGTACTCGGCGGCCAGGTCCAGCAGCTCACGACGCTTCTCCAGGGAGAGGGTCACGCCCGCCGGGTTCTGGTAGTTGGGGATCACGTGCGCCAGCCGCGGCCGCACCCCGGACTCCAGCAACTTGCGCAGCTCGGCGGTGTCCAGGCCGTCCGGCTGGATCGTCACGCCGTGCACCTCGCCGCCCATCTGCTTGAGGTTGAGCAGCGTACGGTCGTACGTCGGGCGCTCGACCACCACCGCGTCGCCCCGGCGGACCAGGTGGTCGAAGAGGAAGGCGTCGGCCTGCAACGAGCCGTTGGTGATCAGCACCTGGTCCGCCTCGACACCGTGCTTCTCGGCGATCCACTTCCGCAAGGGCGGGTAGCCGACGGAGGTGCCGTACGCGGTGACCCCGGCGGGGTCGGCGTCGAAGGCGCGGACGGCGGCGGCCTTGAGCCCCTCGACATCGACGATGTCCAGCGAAGGCGCGCCACGGGCGAACGAGATCAGCTGCTCGGCGGTCATGCGCAGAGCCTAGGGCCTGGCCCGGCGGGTCCGACCGCGATACACGCGAAGTTCAACATGCGGGCGGCCGGCCGGGGCACTGGTGCGTCCGGGGGATCCGAGACCACCTCGCGACTGTCTACGATCCGACGGACGCTGGCGCCGGTCCGACCGGACGCCGAAGGATGACGGGTCGCGGCAGACCCGGAGAACAAGGGATGGGGCTCGTGACCGAGGACGAGGCGGGACGGCTCGACGACCAGCGGTTCGCGCAGTGGCTGGCGACCGAGGCCGGCAGGGCGCTCACCGCGCTGCGGGACCGGCAGGGCTTCGCCGACCCGAAGGCGCTCAAGGACGCCGGCGACCGCGCGTCGCACGAGCTGATGACTGCGGCGCTGGCCCGGCTGCGGCCGGCCGACGCGGTGCTCTCCGAGGAGGAGGCCGACTCACGTCGCGCCTGGGCGGACGGCGAGCGCGCACCCCGGCACGAGGCGGACCGGGTCTGGATCATCGACCCGCTGGACGGCACGCGCGAGTTCTCCGAGGAGGGGCGGGACGACTGGGCGGTGCACGTGGCGCTCTGGCAGCGCTCCGCCGCCCCCGACGGCGCCCTGGTCGCCGGCGCGGTGGGCATGCCGGCCCGGACCACGGTGGACGGTACGCCGCTCGTGCTCGGCACCACCTGCCCGCAGCCGAAGCCGTCCGACGGCGCGATCCGGATCGCGGTGAGCCGCAGCCGCCCGCCCGCGTTCGTCGGCGAGCTGGTCGAGATGCTGGGCGCCACCGCCGTGCCGATGGGTTCCGCCGGTGTGAAGGTGTGCGCGGTGGTGACCGGTGAGGTCGACGCGTACGTCCACGCGGGCGGTCAGTACGAGTGGGACAGCGCCGCCCCGGTCGCCGTGGCGCTGGGCGCGGGCATGCACGCGTCCCGGATCGACGGTTCGCCGCTGCGCTACAACCGCGCCGACCCGCGCCTGCCCGATCTGCTGGTCTGCCGGCCCGAACTGGCCGACCAGTTGCTCGACGCGATCGCCCGGACCGGGGTCGAGATGCCCGCTTCGACCGTCACCGACAACCAGGGTGAGGCGTTCGGCTGAGTGTCAGGGTACATACGGCCAGGTGGATGAGGGTTATCGTCAGACAGGAATGCGTGGCGATCTGAGCCCCGACCACGGGCCGCCGACAGCCAGGGAGGGTCATGCCGGCCGACCGAGAGCCGCACAATGCCTTCGGGCAGCCGACCGGCCTGTGGCCGGGTCAGGACATTCCGCGCCAGATGGGCGGCCCTTCGCTGCCCTGGCCGGAGGCCGAGAGCACGCCGCCAGCACCGGCCCGGCCGGGCGGTGACCTGCCCTGGCCCGAGCGCGACCGGCACGACGCCGGTCACCACGACGGGCCAGGGCACGACCCGGCCGGCTGGGACGCCGCGCCCGGCACGACGAACGGCTGGGCGCCGCAGCAGGACGGAGCCTGGCCGCAGGGTGAGCCGCACGACGACTGGGCCACGCAGGCCGGCCCGGCGGCGGGCGGCCACACCGCCTGGAGTCCGCACGACGGATCCGGCCGGACCGGACCGGCCGGCGACACTGGTCGGGGCGCACCGGCGGGCGAGGCGGGCTGGGGGGCGGGCACCACGGCGACCGCCACCCTGACCGGACCGCCCCCGGTGGACGTTCCGCACGGACCGGCCACCGGTGGGCCGGGCCGGCCGCCCACGCCGCCGCTCGCCCCGGTGCCCGCACCGTCACCCGGCGGCTCCCGGCGGCGCTGGCGCGTCGCCATCGCCGCGGCCGTGGTCGTGGCCGTGACCGGCAGCGGGGTCGCGGTGGCCGCGCTGCGACCCGACTCGACGGACCGGCAGGCAGGCGGGACGCCGGGCTCGGTCGGGCCGGCGACCTCGATGGGCCCGGGCACGCCGGCCACCTCCGGCCCGGCGTCCCCGGGCGCCGACCAGGGCCTCGGTGGCAAGCCCTCGGCGCGTCCGTCGGCCTCCGCGGCCGCCGGCCCGGGCTTCACCGGTACGCGACTGACGCTGCCCGGCGCCTCCATCGGCGTGCAGAACGGGGAGACCTTCGGCCAGGCGCTGGCCCGGTCCGACCGGACCTTCGGCAAGCTGCGGATGGCCCGGATCTTCTTCCCCGGCCTGCCGCCGGCCTGGTCCGGCAGCCGGGCCGACGTGGTGGACCGGACCGTGGTGGTGTCGTTCAAGGCGTCACCGCAGGAGGTCAACACCGGCAAGTTCGACTCCCGTCTGACGTCCTGGTTCGCCTCGATCCCGCGCGAGCACAACGTCTACTGGTCGTACTTCCACGAGCCGGAGGACGACGTCGAGCGCGGCGCGTTCAGCACGGCGGCGTACCGGACGGCGTGGAAGCGGATCGCCGGCCTGGCCGACCGGACGGGCAACCCCAAGCTGATCAACACGCTGATCCTGATGTGCTGGACGCTCGACCCGAAGTCCGGGCGCAGCTTCGACGCCTTCTACCCCGGCGGCGACGTGATCGAGGCGCTCGGCTGGGACTGCTACAACTGGGGCGCCAAGTGGAAGCGGTACGCCCCGCCGCAGGAGATCTACGGCGCGATGATCAGCAAGTCCAAGGCGCTCGGCAAGCCGTGGGGCGTCGCGGAGACCGGCAGCGACCTGGTCCCGGGTGACTCGGGCACCGGCCGGGCGGCCTGGATCCGGTCGATGACCGGCTTCCTCAACGGCCAGCGGCCGGAGTTCGTGGCGTACTACAACCAGACGGTCAGCCAGGGCGACTTCCGGCTGCTCGACCAGCCGAGCATCCAGGCGTGGAAGTCCTTCTGCACGGCCTGACCCCGGCGACGGAACGGCAACGGGCGGGCGACCTCGGTCGCCCGCCCGTTTCGCGTACGGCTCAGATGCCCCGGCCGCGCTTGTGCAGCGTGCGCAGCACCCGGTCGGCCTGCACCGCCCGGCTCGCCACCGCCAGCGCCAGGTAGGCGCGCGGTTCCCTCGGGTTGCGGGCCAGCGTGCGCCGGGCCCAGCGGACCGCGTCCCGCCGGTTGCCCATGGCCGCCTGCGCGAAGGCGATCTGCCCGGCCACCCGCGCCTCGCCGTGCGGCACCGTGGCGAACTCCGGATAGCGGCGCAGCAGCCACTGCAGCGCGGTCGAGATGGTCTCCCAGCGCTGCGCGAAGTAGGACCGCTTGTGCCAGCGGACCAGCACGTACGGGCTCTCCACGTTCACCAGCGGGGCGTAGCGGGCGGCGCGGAGCAGGAACTCGTAGTCCTCGGCGTAGCTGCCCGGGATCTGCTCGTCCACCAGCCCGATCGCGTCGAGCAGCGCGGCCCGGCGGATCAGGAACGTGGACGGGTGCAGCTCGGTGAGCCGGTCGCGCAGCAACGCCTCCAGCGAGATCCGGGCGCGGTCCAGCGAACGGTCCACCGTACGGTCGTCGTAGCTGACCCGGATGCCGCAGCTCACCAGCGCGCCGTCCGGGTGCGCGTCGAGCGCCCCGAACTGGGCGGCCAGCTTGCCGGGCAGCCACTCGTCGTCGTCGTCGCAGAACGCCACCCAGTCGCCGGTGGCCGCCTCGATGCCGGTGTTGCGCGCGCCGGCCAGCCCGGCGGTACGGGTATTCGTGATCACCCGGATCCGGCGGTCACCCCGGTCGGTCTCCAGCGACCGGTCCGGTTCGGACTGGTCGTAGACCACGATCGCCTCGATCAGGCCCGGGTGCGCCTGGCTGAGGATCGCGTCGAGCGCCGCACGCAGCAGCTCCGGACGGTCCCGCGTCGGTACGACGACCGAGATGCTCGGCCCACTCATGCTCTCTCCACGGACTCGTCGGATCCCCGTTGGCCCAGATAGCCGTAGCGGACCCGCAGGGGAAGCGTGGCCAGGCTGACCACGGCACGGCTGCGGCGCGGCAGGCGGTCCCGCCACGCCTCGTCCCGGCGCACCGTCAACGGCCCGCCGCTGAACCGCAGCGGGTTGCCGGCGACGCTGTGCGCGCGGAACGGCGCGGCCGGTTCGGGCGCCGCTGCGGTCTCGTCGGTACCGGACAGGATGCGCAGCGCCGCCGGGTCGTCCGGCAGGCCGGCGAAGTCCCGCACCTGGCGTACGGTGCCGGCCGGGTTCGCGGTGAAGTCCTCGTACCGCAGCCGCAGCACCTTGGCCCGGGAGGCGAGCAGGTGGAACGCGGCGTTCTGCGCGGTCCACAGCTTGCTCACCTCGAACGGCGAGAAGGTCGGCATGAAGTCCTCGCCGTCGACCACCTCGGGGCGGCGCACCTGCTTGCCCCACGAGTACGCCACCGCCCGGCTGTCCCGGACCAGGTGCAGCACCCGCAGGTCGAGCCCCTCGGCCCAGCGCAGGGCGAAGGCGAGCGAGGCGTGCTTGCTGGAGTCCACCACCACCCGTGCGCCGGTCACCGACAGCGCGGCCCGGTAGATCCGGGTGTACAGGTCGGCGTAGCGGCGCACGTCGGCCAGCTGCTCCGGCGGGAGCGCGTCCTTGGCGAGCCGGGGGATGTGCCGGGTCCGGTCGACGCGGTCCTTGAGCGCCAGCACGTCGTCCCGGTCGACCGCGGCCCAGCCGCCGAACGCCTGGTCGCCGACCTGCCGCCAGAACGGGCAGGCGGTGAACCGCTCACCGCAGCCGCAGCGCTCGTCGGCGCCGAGCGCCCGCTCCCACAGGTGCACCACCTCACCGACGGCACACACGTCGGCGCTCTGCGCCAGCAGCAGTTCCAGCAGCGTGGAACCGCTGCGGCCGAGGCCGCCGACGAAGAGGACCCGCGGCGGTGCCGGATCCGGGGCGCTCATCCGCGACGCCCGACGGCTCGTTGCCGTACCCGGCGCGCCACCAGCTCGTCGATCACCGCGCCGACCCGGGCGACCGCCTCGGCGCGCGGGTCCGGGCGGCCCGGGTCGGCGGCCAGGACGAACCGGCTCGGGTCGGCCAGCCCTTCGTCCAGCGCGGCGAGCAGCTCCGCCTCGGACTCGCACAGCCGCACCATGCCGGCCGCGCCCAGGCGGCGGGAGAACAGCTGCTGGTGGTTGTCGACGTGCTCGTCGTGCGACGGGTCGCGGGGCACCACGATCGGCAGGTGGCCGTTGCGCCGGGCCTCGGTGATGGTGGCCGGGCCGCCGTGGCTGACCACGAGCGTCGACTCCGCCATCGCCCGCTGGAGTTCCTCGTGGCCGAGGAACGGGGTGGCCCCGGGCAGGGCCGGGGTGCGGCTGTGGCCGTACTGGAGGACCAGCCGGACCTCGGGCCGGGCCGCGTGCCAGCGCTCCAGCCAACCGACCAGCCGGTCGAAGCGGTGCACGTCGGTGCCGACCACGACGAGCACGTACGGTGCCGCGGAACGCCGGTCCCGCTGCTGCGGAATGTGCGCCATCAGAGCAGATTCCCCACGACGGTGGCCTCCGGGTACATCCGGCGCTGCTCGTCCCACTGCACGAGCATCGCGGAGAGGAAGGGACGGCAGAGCCGGGCGGTGAGCGTCGCGCTGTCGATCCGGTCGTACACCTCGATGTAGACCGTCGGGATCTTGCGCATCCGGGCCGCCACCACGAACGGCAGGGCGACCCCGGCGCCGGTGGTGACCACGGCGTCGACCTGGCGCCGGCGGATCACCTTCAACGCGAGGAACGCGTTGCGTACCAGGTTCTTGACGTTGCGTGTGGTGGGGTGGTGCGCCCAGACCACGTCCTCACCGGCGAGCAGCGAGCGCGCGTCCGGGGTGTCGAAGGTTACCCATGCGCGGCGCCGGTCCCGGTACCACGGTTCCAGGGCCAGGAGCTGGGCCAGGTGCCCGCCACTGGAACCCACCAGCAGGACCTGCCCCGAGTCCTCGGTTGACCCGCTCACCACAAAAGTCCTCCCGTACGCGGATGACGCGTCCGGATTTTTGTGAATGCCCCTCGGACGCGTCCTGACAACCTACTGGCGCGCCCATGGGCAACTGAAGGGGCCATTGGACGGATCCTGGCTCGCCGGTCGGCTCACCTCTCGATTCCCGCCACTGGGATGTGCACCGGCCGGTCACCGTCCAGGTCAGCCCGGTGCGCCCCGGCTGCCGGGCCGGGCCCCCAAGAGAAAGTGAGATGTGTCAGGATTCCGTCACCGCTCCGCACGAGAGCCGCCGGCGACGTCGGCTTATCCGGGGGCAGGTCAGGCCCAACACCGGGAAACCCGCCGAATGGTCAGCGCCGATCGGCCATTTCTACGCGGGCTGCCCACACCCGGGCAGGCTTACCGGAACGTGAGCAGACTTTCCCTCGTCGTTCGGATCGGGGACACTCAAGGCCACGGTCAGGTCCAGCTGTGCCGTGGACTGCCCGGCTCGGTCGAAAGGGAGCGACAGACTCTGATGCCCTCACCCCATTTGGCCGAGAGCGACGCCGACGGTCTTGCCCTGATGGCATACCTGGGCTGGCTGCGCCGCCGCTGGTGGATCCTGCTGCTCGCCGCGGTCCTCGGGCTGGGCGGTGGGCTCGCGCTGAACCAGATCCAGGAGGCGCACTACACCTCGACCACCTCGCTGCTGGTGCGCCCGCTCGGCTCGGGCGCGGAGAGCAACCCCAACGCCAAGGTCAACCTCGACACCGAGGCCCAGGTGGTCCGATCCCTGGTGGTGGCCGAGCGGGCCAAGGCGCTGATGAAGGTCGACACCGGCGCCGACCAGCTCGTCAAGTCGGTGACCGTCAAGGTGCCGCCGAACAGCCAGATCCTCCAGGTGGCGTACGAGGCGAACAGCCCCGAGGGCGCCCAGTCGGGCTCGCACGCGTTCGCCCAGGCCTACCTGGACCTGCGCAAGGCCACCGCGCAGAAGGCGCTGGAGAACGAGACCAACGCGCTCAAGCAGCAGATCGCCGACCTGAACAAGCAGTTGAGCGCGGTCGCCGGGCGCATCGCCGCGGCGCCGTCGAACTCGCCCGAGCGGGAGCGGGCCGAGGCCGAACGGAGCGTCCTGACCAACCAGCTCAACGGCCTGAACAACCGGCTCAGCCCGCTGGTCTCGGCCGGCTCCGACCCCGGCGAGATCATCTCCGACGCTCGCCTGCCGGAGCGGCCCAGCTCGCCGAACCGCACCCTCAACCTCGCCAGCGGCATGGGCGCCGGCCTGCTGCTCGGCATCGTGCTGGCGCTGGTGCTGGACCGGCTCGACACCCGGATCCGGCGCGGACGCGACATCTCCGACCGGGTCGGCCTGCCGCTGCTCGTGGAACTTCCGTCGCGGGTGCCCTCGCTGTCCGTCCTGCCGGCCACCCACCGGGCCTCCCGCGAGTTGGGCCGGCTGCGCAACGTGCTGCTGTCCGCGGTGCCCGAACCGGCACAGGGCGGACGCGGTCGCCAGCTGCTGCTCTGCGACGCGTCGGCCGGCACCGCGGCCGGGTTCGTCGCCGCCAACCTCGCCGCCTCGTACGCCCGCACCGGCCAGCAGGTCGCGCTGATCACCACCAAGCCCGACTCGGCGGTGGGCGCCATCACCGGCGTGGCCGAGGGGCGGCACAGCCTCGCCTCGGTGCTCCGCCGCGACGTGCCCCCGCTCAAGGCGCTGGCGCCGGTGCCGGGGCTCGGTCAGCTCCGGGTGCTGGTGCCGGGCGACCTGGACGCCGATGTCGAACTGCCGGTCGCCGGGCTGCTGGAGATCATGCACGAGCTGTCCGCGCGCTTCGACCACGTGGTGATCGAGACCGCGCAGCCGACGTTCGCCGTGGAGGCCCAGGCCCTGGGTCGGTACGTCGACGCGGTCATCATGGTGGCCGAGGCGGGCAAGACCCGCAGCGGCGAGATCACCGCCGCCCTGCAGCAGTTCGAGCAGGTGAACGCGCCGGTGATCGGCGCCGTGCTGGCCCCGCGCCTGCCCGTCCCGGCCGGCGGTGCCGCCCGTCCGGCAGCGTCGGGCGGTTCCGGCAACTCGGGCAACTCGGGCGGATCGAGCGCGCCCGCGGCCCCGGCCAACCGGCCCAAGCCCCGGCCGAGCCCCGGCCCGTCCGCCGAGTCGACGATGGTGCTGCCGCGTATGCAGTCGTCCCGCCCCGGCCCGGCGAAGCCGGCACCGGGCAAGGCCACCCCGCCGCCGAACCCCGGCAACCAGGGCATGCCGGGCAAGCCGGCGCCGCTCAACGGCACCGGCGGCACGTACCGCTCCCGCGGTGAAGGCGACGGCCGCAGCTACGCCCTCGACTCCGGCGAGGACCTGGGGTGAACCGCCGGCAGATGCTCCGTGCCGCGCTCGCCCCCGCCGTCGTCCTCGGCGTCGGGACGGGATGCAGCGAACCCGAACCCAAGCCCGGAAAGATCCAGGTGGCGGACCCGGGCGACGTCACCGCCTCGCCGTCCTCGGCGGCCCCGACGCAGAACCTGCCCACCGGCCCGCTGACCGGCGCGCCGATCGGCACCCCGGCCGCGGCCACCCGCCAGGCGGTCGCGGTGCCGCTGCGGGTGAGCCCCGCGACCACCCCGGCCGGCCTGGACGCCGCCGACCTGGTCTACGCCGAGTTCGCCGAGTCCGACACGCTGCACCTGACCGCCGTGTTCCACTCCAAGGACGCCGCCAAGATCGGCCCGGTCACCGAGATCCGGCCGGTCGACATCCGGTCGCTCGCGGTGCTGCGCCCGTTCGTCGGCTACGCCGGTGGCCCCACCGGCTTCCTCTCCCAGTTCGAGAACTCCGACCTCGACGGCGTCACGCCGGACGACGACGGCAAGGTCTTCTCCGGCGACTACACCTCGACAGCCGCGCTGCTCAAGGCCGCCCCGAAGGGCGGCCAGCCGCCCTCTCCGCCGATCGACCACGCCGCCGAGGGCGACGCGCTCGCCGCCCGCGACCTCGTCCCCGCCACCGAACTCTCCGTCACAGTGGCCGGCGGGCCGCCGATGGTCTGGCGGTACGACCAGGCGAAGTCCCTCTGGGCCGGCAAGGTCGGCAAGGTCACCGTGACCGCCGCCTCCGTCATCGTGCTGACGATGGAATACCGCACGCTGGATGTGCGCAAGCCGTCCCCGCGCTCACTGCCGTCGGCGAACGTCTTCGGCGAGGGCGCGGTCGTCGCGGTGTCCGGGCCGAACAGCGCGAAGGGCCGGTGGCGCAAGCCCGGCCTGGGCATGGTCTGCACGCTCGCCGACACCGGCGGCGACCTCCTGCATCCCCAGCCCGGCAACGCCTGGGTGATCTACGCACCGACCACCGCCAAGGTCTCCGTGAAATGAGCACCGCCACCCCGCCCCGCACCGCCCGCGGGACGGTCCCGGTCGGGGCGGTGTCGCCGCCGGACGGGAACCGTCTCCGGCCGGTGACGGTGCGGCCGGAGGGCTGGTCGTGGCGGCTGCCGACGGCGTGGCCGCTGATCGGGGTCTTCCTGCTGTACCCGCTGTGGTGGGTGCTCGGGGTGTCGAGCTTCGTCTTCGTCATCTTCGCGGTGCCGATGATCTGGCAGATGCGCAAGCGCGGCCCGGTGCGGGTGCCGCCCGGCTTCGGGATCTGGATGATCCTGCTGCTCTGGGTGTTCCTGTCAGTGGTCACCCTCGACCTCACCGCGCCGAACACGCTGCCGCCCGGCGGCAGCGGCAAGTACATCGGCTGGGGCATCCGGCTCGCCAACTACCTCGCGATGACCGTGACGATGCTCTACGTCTACAACCTGCGCGAGCGGGAGCTGTCCCAGCGCCGGATGGTCCGGCTGTTCGGCTTCATGGGCGTGGTCGTGGTCCTGGGCGGCTGGATCGGTTCGCTCTTCCCGAATCTCAAGTTCGTGGCGCCGCTGCGTTTCGTCCTGCCCCAGTCGATCGCCGGTCACCCGTACGTCACCTCCCTCATGGAGATCAAGTTCGCCCAGGTGCAGCAGGTGATCGAGGGGGAGGCCAGCTCGCCCCGCCCGTCCGCGCCGTTCACCTACACGAACTCGTGGGGCCAGAACACCGCGATCCTGCTGGTCTGGCTGATCGTCGGCTGGGTCGTGCTGGGCAAGCCGCTGCGCCGCACCGCCGGCGTGGCCATCGCCCTGGCGGCGATCTTCCCCATCGTCTACTCGCTGAACCGCGGCCTCTGGATCGGTCTCGGCATCGCCGCCGCCTACGTCGCGCTGCGGCTCGCGCTGCGCGGCCGGATGGTGGTGCTCGGCGGGCTCGCCCTGGCGGTCGGGCTGATCGGGGTGCTGATCGTCGCCACACCGCTCGGCCGCACCTTCGACGAACGCCTCCAGAACGGGCACAGCGACGACATCCGGACCACGCTGTCCCAGGGCGCGGTCGCCGCGGCCAACCACTCGCCGGTCCTCGGGTACGGCGGCAACCGGGCGCTGATCGGCAGCAACCGGTCCATCGCCATCGGCAAGTCCGAGGACTGCAAGCAGTGCGGCAACCGGGAACTGGGCAGCAACGGCCAGGTCTGGGCGCTGCTCGTCGGGCAGGGCTGGGTCGGCGCCATCTGCTACAACGCCTTCTTCATCTACTGCATCTGGCGCTACCGGCGCGACCACAGCGCGATCGGGATCGCCGGCACGCTCGTGCTCATCCTCATGCTGTTCTTCCAGTTCACCTACGGTGCGATGGAAGCGACACTCGCCTACGCCCTGATCACGGTCGCCCTGCTGGCCCGCAACGACCGGATCCGCCGGTCGCTCGGGCCGGCGCCACCCGAGGGCACGATCGCCGGGCTACGGGCCCGACTGGAAAAGACCGGTGACCACTGATGGTGTTCCGCGTACCCCCGGACGGCGACGGCCGCGCCGCGTACCTCGGTGAACTGGCCGGGCTGATCTGGCCCGCGCCGGCCGAGCCCAGCCTTCGCCGCGGCGGCGCCGGCTGGGTGGTGGTGCCCTCGGCGGCCCGCCCCCGGCTGCTCGTGCCGACCGGCTCGGGCCGGGCGGCGGCGAGCGCGGTCCGGCACTCCACCGAGGCGGTCGGCCGCAAGGCCAAGCTGGTCCGGCAAGGGCTGTCCACCGCGTTCCGGCTCGGGCTGGGTCCGCTGGTGTTCCGCGACCGGCTGGTGGTCGACGGCGGCGGGCTGGACGCGCACCTGACCGAGGTGCTCGGTGAGCCGGCGCTGGTGAGCCTGCACATCGGGCCGGCCCGCGCGAACCGCAAGCCGGTGCTGCAACTGCTCGCCCCGGACGGCCGGGCCCTGGGGTACGCCAAGCTCGGCGTCGACCCGCTGACCCGCGCGCTGGTGCACGCGGAGGCGGACGCGCTGCGCCGCCTCGCCGAGGTGCCGCTCGGCCCGGTGGTGCTGGCCGGGGTACGCCATCACGGCGACTGGCACGGCCACGCGCTGCTCGTGCAGGAGGCGCTGCCGGTGCGGCTGCCCCGGGCCGCCCCGGCCGCCGCCGAAGCGGCCGAGCGCGCGGCCATGGTGGCGGTCGCCGGCTGTCTCGGCGTACGCCGGCAGTCGTGGGCGGGCAGCGGGCACGCGGCCCGGCTCACCGAGGCGGTGGACGCGCTCGGACCCCGGCCGGAGGCCGGGCGGCTGCGCGCGGCGCTGAAGTCCGTCGCGGACGCCGACCCGGTGGTGGCCCTCGGCGCCTGGCACGGGGACTGGAACGGCGGCAACAGCGCGGTGCTGGCCGACGGCCGGGTGCTGGTCTGGGACTGGGAGCGGTTCGAGGCGGACGTGCCGGCCGGGTACGACGCGCTGCACCTGGCGGTGCAGGGCGCGATGAGCCACGACGGGGTGGAACCGGTCGAGGCGGCCCGGGCGCTGATCGCCGACGCCGGCCGCACCCTGGCGCCGTTCGACCAGACCGGCGGGGGCGCCGATCTGGTCGCCGTGCTCTACCTGGTGGAGCTGGCGGCGCGCTACCTGCGGGACCGGCAGGCGGAGGCGGGTGCGCGACTGGGGCACGTCGACACCTGGCTGCTGCCCGCCGTCGAGGAACACCTGGCCCGCCGGGCCGGGTGAGAGTGAGGAGTGGGGACGTGACGCTGGCCAAGGAGCAGGCGCTCCGCGCGGTGAAGTCGGTGAGCCGGACGGTCGGCCGCTTGACCGCCGGTTCGCGGATGGTGCCGGGATTCCTGATCGTGGGGGCGCAGCGCTGCGGCACCACCTCGCTGTTCAAGACGCTCTCGCAGCATCCCGGTGTGCTGCCGCCCGCGTACCACAAGGGCGTGCACTACTTCGACATGGACTACCACCGGGGGATGAGCTGGTACCTCGGGCACTTCCCCACCACCGGCAAGGCCGAGGCGGTGAAGGCCCAGATCGGGGTACGCGGGATCACCGGCGAGTCCAGCCCGTACTACATGTTCCACCCGCTGGCCGGGCAGCGCATCGCCCGGGACCTGCCCTCGGTGAAGCTGCTGGTGCTGCTGCGTGACCCGGTGGAGCGGGCCTACTCCGCGCACTCGCACGAGCTGGCCCGCGGCTACGAGAGCGAGCCGGACTTCGAGCGCGCGCTCGCGCTGGAGGAGTCGCGGACGGCGGGCGAACGGGAGCGGATGATCAGCTCCGCGTCGTACGCCAGCGAGCACCTCCAGCACAACGCGTACCTGGCCCGGGGCCGCTACATCGAGCAGCTGGAGCGCCTGGAGGCGCTCGTCGGCCGGGACCGCATGCACGTCATCGACAGCGACGACTTCTTCGCCGACCCGCGTCCCTCCTTCGACGCGGTCTGCGACTTCCTCGGGCTGCCCCGCTGGGCGGACATCGCCTTCGGCAAGCACAACTCGCGCTCCCGTTCGCCCATGTCGTCGGAGCTGCGGACCCGGCTGGAGGACCACTTCGCCCCGTACGACGAGCGGCTGGCGGCGTGGTGGGGACGCGTGCCGTCGTGGCGGCGGTGACCCGGGCGGACGCCGGCGGCACCCCGACGCTCACCGCACCACCCCCCGGGCCGGGCGCAGGGCTGGGCGGCGCGGCCCGGCAGGGCTTCGCCAACCTCGTCGGGGTCGGGTTGGCCGCGGTGGCCGGCTTCGGTCTGAACATCGTCATCGCCCGGGGCTGGTCGGTCCGCGAGGCGGGCATGTTCTTCGCGGCCACCAGCGCGTTCATGATCGCCGCGTCGGCGGCGCGGCTCGGCACCGACGTCGGCACCGTCTACTTCGTCAGCCGCCAGCGCACGCTCGACCGCCGCGACCAGATCCGGGGCACGATCCTGGTCGGGTTGCTGCCGGTGCTGGTGGTCGGCACCCTGCTCGGGCTGGCCGGCTGGCTGGCCGCACCGGCGCTGGCCCGGGCCACCATGCCGGAGGCCGGGCCGGAGGCGGTGACCGCGCTGCGCATCCTGCTGGCGTTCGTGCCGCTGGCCGCGCTCAACGACTACGCGCTCGCCGCCTGCCGGGGCTTCGGTCAGATGCGCCCGCTGCTGACCGTGGAGCGGCTCGGCCGCACGCTGGTGCAGTTCCTGGCCGTTGCGGTGGCCGCCTGGCTCGGGCTGTCCGCCACCGTCGCGCTGCCGCTGGCCTGGGTGGTGCCGTACCTGATCGCCGCGGTGGTCGCGCTGTTCTGGCTGAGCCGGCTGGTCGGCCGGGCCGGCCGGCAGGTGGTCCGGCCGGTGCCGGCGCGTGAGCTGGCCGGACCGTTCTGGCGCTTCACCGGGCCGCGTGCGGTCAGCAGTCTGGCCGCGATCGTGGTGCAGCGGCTGGACATCGTGCTGCTCAGTGCGTTGCGCGGGCCGGCCGAGGCGGCCATCTACACGGCGGCGACCCGGTTCCTGGCGCTGGGTCAGCTCTCCAGCGTCGCGCTGTCCAGCTCGGTGCAGCACCGGCTGGCCGCCGCGTTCGCCCGCAACGACCGGGCCGAGGCGGGCCAGCTCTACCAGGTCGCCACCGGCTGGCTCGTGATCCTCTCCTGGCCCGCGTACCTGATCTTCGCGGCGTTCGCCACGCCGATGCTGGCGCTGTTCGGAGGCGACTACGCCGACGGCCGCCGGGTCGTGGTGCTGCTGGCACTGACCATGCTGCTGGCCACCGGCTGCGGCATGGTCGACATGGTGCTCAACATGGCCGGGCGCACCGCGTGGACCTTCTACAACGCGATGACCGGCACCGTGCTCAACGTGGTCGGCAACGTGGTGCTCATCCCGCGTTACGGCATCCTCGGCGCGGCCCTGGCCTGGACCGTCTCCATCCTGGTCACCAACCTGGTGCCGCTGACCCAGCTCTGGTGGTCGATGCGGCTGCACCCGTTCGGCGCCGGCACCCGCACCGCGATGGCGCTCGCCGTCGTGACGCTGGGCCTGCCGCTCGGCGTGGCGACCCTGCTCGGCGTCGCGCCGCTGGTGCTCGCGCTGGTGACCGCCGCCGGCCTGGCCGCGTACGCGGCGGGTGTCTGGCGCTGGCGGCGCACCCTGAACCTCGACGCGCTGCGCGCCCTGCGCCGTGGCCGTAACCGGGCCGGGGCGGACCCGGCCGCCCAGTCCTGACCGATCCTGCGCACCGATGGGACCTTCGATGACAAGCGACTCCCCCCTCGCCCCGCACTCCGGCCTGTCCACGGTGAAGGCCGCGAAGCTCGCCGCGGTAGGCCTGCTGGCGGACCGCAAGGAACGGCGCGAGCTGGAACGGCCGGTGGAGGGGGGCAGCCGCCGGCTCACCCTGAAGGTGGAGCGGCCGATCTTCATCCTCGGCGCCCCGCGCTCCGGCACCACGTTCCTCGGCAGTTGCGTCGGCGCGCTGCCGGACGTGTCGTACCACTTCGAACCGCGCCTGACCAAGGCCGTCGCCCGCTGTGTCTACGAGGGAAGCTGGACGCCGCAGCGGGCCGCGCGCTACTTCCGCGGCTACTACGGCGCGCTGCTCGCCGCCTCCGGACACGGCGGCCTGCGGTTCGCCGAGAAGGACCCGGAGAACTGCTTCATCGTGCCGTTCCTGACCGAGGTCTTCCCGGACGCGGTCTTCCTGCACGTCTACCGGGACGGGCGGGACGTGGCGGTGTCGCACGCCGAGCAGCCCTGGCTGAACGCCGCGTCCACGGGCACCGGTCGCAGTGGGCGGGGCGGTACGCCGTGGGGCGCCGCGCCCCGGTTCTGGGTGGAGCCGGAGCGGCGCGACGAGTTCACGCAGGTCTCCGACCTGGGCCGGTCGGCCTGGATGTGGCGGCGGTTCACCAGCAGCGCGCTCACCCAGCTCGCCGAGCTGCCCGCGGAGCGGGTGCGGCACCTGCGATACGAGGATGTCGTCACCCGCCCCGCCGAGGCGGCCGAGGTCGTGGCCGACTTCCTGGAGGTCGGTGACCCGGCCGGGCGGGAGGCGCTGCACGCCCGCTTCGCCAAGGCGCGGCCGGGCTCGGTGGGGCGCTGGCGGAAGCGACTGACCGAAAAGGATCTGGCCGACGTGATGGCTCAGGCCGGGCCGCTGCTGACGCAACTCGGCTACCCCACCTGAGCGCCGCGTCACAGGTAGAGTGCCAGGGGTCGCCCGCCCGGCCCGGCGTGCCTCTCCGCCCACGCGGATTCGTCAGGGCCCCATACCGTGGCCGGCGACCGTCCTGGGGAGAGGTTGCGGTGGTACGACGGTTACGACTGACGATGGCTGCCGTGCTGGGCCTGGCCTTGCTGGCACCGGCGGTGGCGGCCTGTGACATCGGCTCCGAACGGTCCGGCGAGGAGACGACTGCCGCGCCGGCCCCGCCGACGGTGACGCCGCGGACCGCTCCGGTCCGCACCACCGGACGCGGGCCGGAGCCGCCCGAGAAGGGGGCCTGGCTCGGCACCTGGGTCAAGCCGCGGTTCCACAACGCCAGCGGGCGGGCCACGGCGTTCGACGATTTCAACCGGGCGGCCGGCGGCCAGCTCGCCATCGCGCACATGTTCCACGAGTGGAACGAGCCGTTCCCGGGCGCCACCGAACGGGCGTTCCAGGCGCAGGGCAAGCTCCAGATGATCTCGTGGCAGGGCACCGACACCCGGTCCACTGTCAGCGGCGTCTACGACTCGCTGATCCGGGAGCGCGCGAAGGACGTCAAGGAGTTCGGCGTCCCGGTGCTGCTGCGCTACCGGTGGGAGATGGACCGGCCGAACCTGGCCGCGAGCATGCACTCGCCGGAGGACTACGTCGCCGCCTGGAAGCACGTCCGCGGCATCTTCACCGAGATGGGCGTCACCAACGCGGGCTGGGTGTGGTGCCCGCACGCCGACGGGTTCGCCGAGCCGCAGCGGCGGGCCGCCGACTACTACCCCGGCGACGACCAGGTCGACTGGCTCTGCGCGGACGTCTATCCCAGCCCGGAGTGGAACAGCTTCTCCAACCGGATGGACCACTTCATGGCGTTCGCCAAGAAGCATCCCCGGCCGGTCATCATCGGTGAGTACGGCCTGACCCAGGACGGGCGGCCGGGCCAGCGGGCCGAGTGGATGCGCGAGGTCGGGCCGTACCTGAAGAAGCACCCGCAGATCAAGGCGGCCGTCTACTTCGCCGCCCGGCAGACGGAGAAACCGATCTACGACAGCACGTTCGGCAACGACCCGGAGAGCGAGCAGGTCTTCCGGGAGATGGCGACCGATCCGTACTTCCAGCCGCCGATGCCCGACCTGAGTGTTCCCGGAGGAACACCCTCCGTGTCCCCCAGGTGATCGTCGCTCGTCTTTTCGTGTGACCCGGGGCGTTTCCTCGGCCAAAAAGGCCGAACCCGGGTGGACGGGCGACGGCCGAATGCGAGAAGGTATTGCTCTCACGTCTGCGGTCGGTCGAGTGACGCCCCGCCTCACGTCGGCACCGACCACGATCGCAGCGCCTCCGACGTTTCCCCCCGGAGTAGCCTGTGGCTTCCTCGATCCTGAGACACCGCTCGGTGTCCGCCTTCGGCGCTGCCGTTCTCGGCATCGCCACCTTGTTCACACCGGTGCCGGCGCTCGCCGCGCCGGCCACGGCGCCCGCGCCCGACCACAGCACGATGGTCGGCGAGGTGCCCTCGGACAAGACGCCGAACATCAACGACGGCAATGTCGTGGCCATCCACGACGCCGGCAGCAAGGTGATCGTCGGCGGCTCGTTCACCAACGCGCAGAACCGGGGTTCCTCACCCACCCCGGTCGACCGCCGCGGACTGCTCGCCTTCGACAAGGCGACCGGCAAGATCGACAACGCGTTCGCGCCGGTGCTGGACAACGACGTCACCGCGATCATCGCCGGGCCGACCCCCGGCACGGTTTACGTCGCCGGCAAGTTCAACAAGGTCGGCGACAAGAACTTCCGTAAGCTGGCGCTGCTGAACGTCGCCGACGGCACCCCCGTCGAGGGGTTCAAGGGCCCGGCGTTCAACGGCACGGTGAACGACATCGCGCTCGTCGACGGTCACCTGCTGGTCGGCGGCATCTTCACCACGGCGACCGCGACGATCAACCGCAACGGGCTGGCCTCGCTGAACCCGACCACCGGCGCGGTGGACGACTACCTCACCGTGTCGCTCACCGAGAACCACAACTGGACCCCGACCAACAACGGGGCCTCGGCCGGTGTCGGCGTGGAGAAGCTCTCCGTCTCCCCCGACGGCAAGCACCTCGTGGTGATCGGCAACTTCAAGAAGGCCGACGGCGTCGTGCACGACCAGATCGTGCGGATCAACCTCGGTGAGAACTCCGCGACCATCGCCGACTGGAACACCGACGGCTACTCCGCGGCCTGCAAGTACACCGCGTTCGACTCGTGGGTGCGCGACGTCCAGTTCTCCCCGGACAGCAAGTACTTCGTGGTGGTCACCACCGGCGCGTCGTACCCGGGCACGCTCTGCGACTCCGCGGCCCGCTGGGAGACCTCCGCCACGGGCGGCGGACAGAAGCCGACCTGGACGAACTTCAGCGGCGGCGACACGTTCCTCTCCGTCGGCATCAGCGAGAAGGCCATCTACGTCGGCGGCCACTTCCGCTGGTCGAACAACCCGCTCGCCCGCGACAAGGCCGGACCGGGCGCGGTGCCGCGGGCCAGCATCGCGGCGCTCGACCCGGTGAGCGGCCTGCCGCTGTCCTGGAACCCGGGCCGCCACCCGCGCGGCTACGGCGTCACCGAGATGCTGGTGACCCAGGAGGGCCTCTGGCTGGGCAGCGACCAGGAGTACATCGGCAACTTCGACTACCAGCGCAAGCGGATCGCCTTCTTCCCGCTGGACGGGGGCAGCACCCCGCACTCGACCAGCACCAAGGGCCTTCCCGGCAACGTCTACCAGGCCGGCCGCGCGGCGCAGACCGAGGTGCTCTACCGGGTCAACGCCGGTGGTCCGGCCATCCCGGCCACCGACGGCGGGCCGGACTGGGCCGCCGACAGCGCCACCGAGCCCAGCCCGTACCACAACACGGGCAACCAGGTCACCAGCTACACCACGAACGCGACGTTCGACCCCACCGTGCCGGCGAGCACGCCGGCCACGCTGTTCAACACCGAGCGGTGGGACGAGGCGACCGCGCCGGACATGCAGTGGGACATCCCGGTCGCGGCCGGCACCCGGGTCGACGTCCGGATCTACATGGGCAACCGCTGGTCCGGCACGAGCAAGCCGGGCGCCCGCAAGTTCGACGTCAGCGTCGACGGCGTGCTCAAGCTGAACGACTTCGACCCGGTGGTTGCGGCCGGCGGGACCGACCGCGGCACCATGCAGTCCATCTCGGTGGTTAGCGACGGCGTGGTCGACATCGACTTCGGCCGGGTGCTCCAGAACCCGCTGCTGCACGGCATCGAGATCGTCAAGACCGCGCCCACGCCGGACGCCTCGGACGTGCTCTACCGGGTCAACGCGGGTGGCGACCAGCTGGCGGCACCGAGCGGCCCGGCCTGGGCCGCGGACACCGCCGCCGCGCCGAGCACCTACCACAACGCCGGCAACCAGGTGACCAGCTACACCACGAACGCCTCGCTCGACGGCACGGTGCCGTCGGGCACGCCGGTCGAGCTGTTCAACGCGGAGCGGTGGGACGAGTCGCCCGCACCGGACATGCAGTGGGACTTCCCGGTCCCGGCCGGCACGCCGGTGCAGGTGCGTCTCTACCTGGCGAACCGCTGGGCCGGCACCGCCACCGCCGGCAAGCGCAAGTTCAACGTGACCATCGACGGTGTGGTCAAGCTGAGCAACTTCGACCCGATCGCCGCGATCGGCGCCACCAACCGGGGCACCATGCGCGCGTTCCCGATCACCAGTGACGGCAACATCGACATCGACTTCGGTCGCGTCCTGGAGAACCCGCTGGTGCAGGGCATCGAGATCGTCAAGCTGCCCCCGGTGCCGCCGGCCACCACCGTCGACAGCATCACCAAGCGCACGTACGACGGTGCGACCTCGGCCGGCAACGCGATGTCGGTGCCGAACGCGGACAACACCCGCTGGTCGGGCGTCAAGGGCGCGTTCTGGGTCGGTGGTGACCTGTTCTACGGCGTCGGCGGCGACCTCTACAAGCGCTCGTTCGACGGCAGCGAGTTCGGCACCACCAAGAAGATCGACCCGTACCACGACGCCAAGTGGGACACGGTCGTCACCGGCTCCGCGCCGGAGGGCTCCACGTACGCCGGCATGACCGGCAACTTCTCCGCGGAGCTGCCGAACGTGACCGCGATGTTCTACAAGAGCGGCCGGATCTACTACTCGCTGGCCGGTCAGAGCACGCTGTTCTGGCGCGGCTTCGCGCCGGACACCGGCACCGTCGGCGCCGAGCGCAGCACGGTCACCGGCACCACCGCCTTCGCCGACGCGGGCGGCCTGTTCCTGGACGGCGACACGCTCTACGTCGTCTCCCGGAGCACCGGCAACCTGTCCACGATGGCGTGGTCGGACGGCGTGCCGGCCGGCTCTGCCACGGTGCGCAGCGGTCCGGGCGTCGACGACGTGGACTGGCGCGGCACCTCGGTCTTCGTCGGCCCCTGACGGGCGGGCACGACCGAAGCGGAACACAGAAGACGATGGCCCGGCCGATATCGGCCGGGCCATCGCCCTTTCTCCGGCGCCGGTCGCGCCGGACCGGATCAGGTCCGGGTCGGCGCGTGCTGCCCCGCCCAGACCCGCATCAGGTCCCGTACCGAGATCACTCCCGCCACCTCCCGCCCGTCGAGCACGACCAGGTGACGGAACCCGCCGCGGGCCATCGCGGCGGCTGCCTCCTCTACCGTCCAGTCCGGGCCGGCGTAGACGACGTCCCAGGTCAGGTGTGCGCCGGTGCGCTCGACATCCGGGTCGAGCCCGGCTCCGATCGCCTTCAGCACATCGCGTTCGGTCATGATCCCGACCCCCTCGGAGTCCGGGTCGATCACGACCGCCGACCCGACACCGCGGGCCGACATCATCCGGGCCGCCTGCCGGAGCGTGTGCTCCGGCCCGACCACGAGTACCTCGCTGGACATCGCTTCCCGTACCTGCATCACACATCACCCCTGTGGGACGGCGACTGAGTACGGACATGGTGGGCCCTCGATGCGTACCGGGACAAGGACGGGCATCGCCGGAGACGGCGCGGATGGCTACTGTCGGAGGGTGCCCACCGAGCCCCTCCGCTGCGCCGGCGCGCTGATCGTCGACGACGACGGCCGCATCTTCATCCAACGCCGGTCCCCCGAGCGGCGCCTCTTTCCGAACTGCTGGGACATCGTCGGCGGCCATCTGGAGCCGGGCGAGGAGATCGACGACGCGCTGCGCCGGGAGGTCACCGAGGAGACCGGCTGGGCCGTGTCGCACGTGCTCGGCCTGGTCGGCGAATACCGGTACACCGCCGACGACGGGCTGACCCGGGTGGAGACCGACTTCCTGATCCGGGTGGACGGCGACCTGAGCCGGCCCCGGCTGGAGGAGGGCAAGCACACCGAGTTCCGCTGGCTGGCCGAACGTGACATCGCCCTGCTCGACGAGCACCGGGACGTCAACGACGGGCTCATCCGGCGGATCGCGGAGGACGGCTTCGCCGCGCTGCGTTCGATCGGGCTGACGGGCTGAACCACTGCGGGCCGGTGGCCGACGATATCCTCGCCGGGTGGAATCGGGTCGAGAAGAGGAGCGTGTCGGCATGATCGGGATGGTGCTCGCCGCGGGTGCGGGGCGCCGGCTGCGGCCGTACACGGACACCCTGCCCAAGGCCCTGGTGCCGGTCGACGGGGAGACCACCATCCTCGACATCTCGCTGCGCAACCTCGCCGAGGTGGGGCTGAACGAGGTCGTGATCGTGGTGGGCTACGCGGCCGACGCGGTGCGGCAGCGCCAGGCCGCCCTGGAGGAGAAGTACGGCGTCACGCTCACCCTGGTCCACAACGACAAGGCGGAGGAGTGGAACAACGCGTACTCGCTCTGGCTGGCGCGTGAGCACTTCTCCCGGGGCGTGCTGCTCGTCAACGGCGACACCGTGCACCCGGTGAGCGTGGAGAAGACGCTGCTGGCCGAGCGCGGCCCGGGCATCCTGCTCGCCGTCGACACGCTCAAGCCGCTGGCCGAGGAGGAGATGAAGACCACCTTCGACGCCGCCGGCCAGCTCACCCGCATCACCAAGCTGATGGACCCGGGCGAGGCGTACGGCGAGTACATCGGCGCGACGCTCATCGAGCCGCAGGTGGCGGTGCCGCTCGCCGACGCGCTGGAGGCGACCTGGCGGCGTGACCCGAACCTCTACTACGAGGACGGCTACCAGGAGTTCGCCGAGCGCGGTGGCGAGGTGCGGGCGGCACCAATCGGTGACGTCTCCTGGGTCGAGGTCGACAACCACGCCGATCTGGCCCGGGCGCGGGAGATCGCGTGCCGCTACTAGCCCGCAGCGTCCTCACCCCGCTGCACATCGACGTGCGGCGGGGCGCGGTGGCCGACCTGGCGGCGATCCTCTCCGACGGGCGGATCTCCGCCGGTGGCGACGTCGCTGTGGTGGTCGGGCCGGGGCAGGGCGAGCGGATCGCCGAGCTGATCCGGCCGTCGCTGCGCTCGGCCGACGTGTTCACAGTGGCCGGGGGCACGCTCGACGCCGCCGACGACCTGGGGGCGAAGCTGCGCACCCGGTCGTACGACGCGGTGGTCGGCATCGGCGGCGGCAAGACCATCGACGTGGCCAAGTACGCCGCGACCCGGCGCGGCCTGCCGATGGTGTCGGTGGCGACGAGCCTTGCCAACGACGGCATCGCCTCCCCGGTCGCCAGCCTGATCACCGAGGGCCTCAAGGGCTCCTACGGCGTGCACATCCCGATCGCGGTGATCGTGGACCTGGACTTCGTGGAGGCCGGGCCGGAGCGGCACAACCGGGCCGGCGTCGGGGACGTGGTCAGCAACATCAGCGCACTGGCGGACTGGGAACTGGCCCGGCGGGTACGCGGTGAGCGGGTCGACGGGTTGGCCGCCTCGCTGTCGCGCGCCGGTGCCGAGGCGGTGCTCAACCACCCGGGCGACATGAGCGACGACGGCTTCGTCACGGTGCTCGCCGACGCGCTGATCTCCAGCGGCCTGGCGATGGCGATCGAGGGCACCAGCCGGCCGTGCAGCGGCGGCTGCCACGAGATCATGCACGCGATCGACGCGCTGTTCCCCGGCACCGCCTCGCACGGCGAGCTGGCCGGGCTCGGCGCGCTGTTCTGCACGTACCTGCGCGGCGACGAGCGCCGGTTCGCCGAGATGGCGGCCTGCCTGACCCGGCACGGGCTGCCCCGCCTGCCCGCCGAGGTCGAGCTGACCGACGACCAGTTCGTGGAGGCGGTGCAGTTCGCACCGGCCACCCGGCCGGACCGCTACACCATCCTCGAACACCTCGCGATGTCGGCTACCGAGACGCGGGAGCGGCTGGCAGACTACGCCGGTGCCCTCCGCGACCACATTGGCTGAGCCCCGTCCCACCGTCGCCGACTTCCACCGGGTCAACCGGGGAGGTGGCCTGTTCAGCGAGTCGATCAGCCAGTGGATCGGGGCGGCCTTCGCGCTTGCGGCCCAGCGCCTGGGGCTGCGCCCGACCGCGCTGACGCTGACCAACCTGGTGCTGGGGCTGGCCGCCTCGGTCACAGTGGTGGCGCTCGCCGACGACGTGGCCGCCGGCACCGTCCCGGCCTGGGTGGTCGGGCTGGTCGCCCTGGTCGCCTGGCAGATCGCGTACGCGCTGGACTGCGCCGACGGTCAGCTCGCCCGGGTGACCGGTCAGGGCAGCGCGGCCGGCGCCCGGATCGACGTGCTCTGCGACGTGGCCGCCCAGATCGCGCTGGTGGCCGCCATCGGCGCGACAGCCGTGGCGCAGCGCCCGTCCACGCCGGTCTGGCTGGTGGCGGTGTTCGCCGGCACCTGGATGGTCAACCTGGTGACCTCGGTGATGCAGTCCGGGCCGAACGCGGCGAGCATGGTCACCTCGACCTCGCTCCCGGTACGACTGGTGAAGCTGGTGCGCGACTACGGCGCGGTGATCTTCGTGGCCGGCCTGGTGCTGGCCTTCGCGCCCGCGCTGGCGCTCTGGCTGATGGTCGCGTTCACTGTGGTCAACGGCGGCTTCCTGCTGGCGAGCATCGCGTTCTCCGCCCGCGCCTCCCTGCGCTGAACCCCTCCCGCCCTCTTTCGCGCCCGCCATCCCCGTCGATCTTGCAGTTGCCGCCCCTCCGGAGGGAGTTCCGCCCCTTTTGTCGGGGCCGCAAGTGCAAGATCGACGCGGGGTCAGGTGAGCGAGGCGTAGACGTCGATCAGGCGCTTGGTGATCACGTCGGGGTGGAAGGTGCGCTCGTAGCGGGACCGGGCCGCGGCGGCGAGTGCAGGTGCCTCGGCGGCGGCCAGCGGCAGCGCGGCGGCGAGCGCGTCCACCTCCGGTGCCACCACCCAGCCGGCCTCGCCGCGCTGCACCCCGGAGGGCAACGCGACCCGCCCGTCGCCCGGCGCCGCGGTGGCCACCTCGGCCGGGCCGGTGCCGGCCGGCTCCCGCGGCCCGTCCGCGCCCACCAGGTACGGGATGCCACCGAGCGCGGTGCCGAGCACCGGCCGCCCCGCCGCCAACGCCTCGATGATCACCGTGGGCAGCACGTCGTGCCAGGTGGAGGTGGCCAGCACCACGGAGCTGTCGGCCAGCGCCGCGCGTACCCCGGAGCGGTCGAGCTGGCCCAGGTAGTGCACGTCGGGCCGTTCGGCGGCGGCCGCCTCGGCGAGCGGGCGCAGCTCGCCGTCACCGGCGATGCGCAGCGGGCCGAGCGCGCCCACCGGGTGCCGCCGCCACGCCGAGAGCAGCAGGTCCAGGCCCTTCTCGGGGCTGAGCCGCCCCATGAAGAGGAATCCGTTCCCGGCCGGCGCCGGGGTGCCCGGGTCGGGTACCGCGTTCGGCTTGACCACGATCCGCTCGTCCGGGATGCCGTAGTCGCGCAGATGATCAGCCACAGCCGTGGTGAGCGCGACGAACCGGTCCACCGACTTCCAGGTGGGGCGGTGCACGGCGAGCGTGGTCGCCATCAGCGCGCTCTGCGCCCGGGAGTTGCGGTAGCAGCGGTGCACGATCGCCGGTACGCCCAGCGTCCGCCCCCGGCAGTCCTGGCAGATCACGCCGTCGCGGAAGTAGAGGCCCGAGGAGCAGACCTGCCGGTAGTTGTGCACGGTCTGCACCACCGGCACGCCGCGCCTGTGCGCGGTCCGCACCACCCAGGGCGAGAGCAGGGGGTACGGGTTGTGCAGGTGCAACACGTCCGGCCGGTGCTCGGTGAGCAGGCGGTCCAGGTCGTGCTGGGCCTTCGGGGCCCAGATCGGCGAGATCGGCAGCAGCGCCTTGGCCGGCCTGGACATCGACGGGATCTCGTCGGAGCTGCGCAGGAACGGCAGCACCTCCACGCCGGCGGCGGTGAGCTGGGCGATCTCCGCGTCGACGATCGTGTTCTCGCCGGAGGGCTGGGCTTCCCGGTACCGGTTGTGCGCCACCACGATTCTCACGGGAAAGAAGGCTACCGTTGTACCGTGCCCGAACTTCCGGAGGTGGAAGCGCTCGCCGGTTACCTGCGCGAGCGTGCGGTGGGCCGCCGCGTCGAGCGGTTCGAGGTCGCCGCGATCAGCGCGCTGAAGACGTACGACCCGCCGCCGAGCGCGGTCGCCGGCCGCGCCGTCGCCGGCGCCGGCCGGTACGGCAAGTTCCTGGACGTCCGGTTCGACGAGGGACTGCACCTGGTGGTCCACCTGGCCCGGGCGGGCTGGCTGCACTACCGGGAGGCGTTCCCGTCGGCGACCCCGCTGCGGCCCGGCAAGGGCCCGATCGCGGTGCGGGTACGCCTCGACGACGGCTCCGGCTTCGACCTGACCGAGGCCGGCACCCAGAAGAAGCTGGCCGCCTACCTGGTCACCGATCCGGCGCAGGTGCCGGGCGTGGCGAAGCTCGGGCCGGACGCGCTGGAGGCGGACCTGCCCACATTCGCCGAGCGGCTGCGCAGCCGCCGGGGCCAGGTGAAGGGCGTGCTGACCGACCAGTCGGTGCTGGCCGGGGTGGGGAACGCGTACTCGGACGAGATCCTGCACGCGGCGCGGCTCTCGCCGTTCGCGATCACCGACCGGCTCACCGACGACCAGCTCGTCGGTCTGCACGCGGCGACACGCACGGTGCTCGGCGACGCGGTACGCCGGTCGATGGGGCAGCGAGCCGCGGAACTGAAGGGCGAGAAACGCTCGGGGCTGAAGGTGCACGCCCGCAAGGGACTGCCGTGTCCGGTCTGTGGCGACACCGTACGGGAGGTCTCGTTCGCCGATTCGAGCCTCCAGTACTGCCCCACCTGTCAGACCGGCGGCAAGCCGCTGGCTGACCGAAGGTTGTCCCGGCTCGTACGGTGAGTAATGGCATTCGCCGGTTACCGAGCGGAATCGACCCGCGATCACCGAAGGTCCGGTCCGCCCCTCTACCCGAGCCGTCATCCATCGGTATAGTGGCTCGGTCCCCGGCTTCACAACTGATTCGGAGCCGGCCAGATCTCACCGAACACCGACGGCATGGCTTCTTCGCGGGGCCGGTCCGGGCCGGGCCCGCGTGGGAGACTGGGACGGTGAGCGACCCGGGCCCTCACACCGAGTGAGGGTGCGGGTCATGCGGGAGGACATGGGTTGAGGTGACGACAAGCCTCCAGCGCCCGGTAACCGACAGAGGCCGGAGCAAGAGCGTGCGGCACGTCGACAGCTTTGAGATCCAGCCGCCGACTCCGCCGTCGCACAACGGCGTACCCCGGTCGGCGTGGGCCCGCGCCCGGCGCCGGGTCTCGCGGTGGCACCGGCCCTACATCGTGTTCCTGCTGCTGCTCGACTTCGGCGCGGCGGCCCTGGCCAGCTTCCTGGCCGTGCAGATCTTCGAGCAGGCCGACTCCGGCTTCCGCAACTCGCCGCAGGTCTGGTTCTACACCGTGGCGTTCGTGCTGCTGCCGCTCGGCTGGCTGCTCTTCCTCTGGGGCAACCGGGCCTACGACCGGCGCTACCTGGGGCTCGGCCCGGACGAGTTCAAGCGGGTGATCCGGGCCGGCGTCGCGGTGGCGGCGGGGGTCTCGTTCATCGCCTTCGCCACGAAGACCTACTCCCTGTCCCGGTGGACGGTCGGCTTCGCGCTGCTCGGCGCGATGTCGCTGATCCTGCTCGGCCGCATGATCGCCCGGGCCTGCCTGCACACGCTGCGCCGCCGCGCCGGCCACGCCGGGCACCGGATGGTGCTCGTCGGCACGCTTCCGGAGTGCCTGGAGGTCTACACCACAGTCACCCGGAACCCGTCCGTCGGCCTGGTGCCGGTGGCCATCCACCTCACCGACGGGTATGCCGCCGCGCGCGGCCTGGAGACCCCGGTCCCGGTGTACGCGGGCCGCGACGTCCTGGCCCTGGTGCGTGAGGTCGGCGGCGACACGATCGCGGTCTGCGGCTCGGCCAGCGCCGAGCCGGGCGAGCTGCGCCGGCTGGCCTGGCAGCTGGAGGGCTCCGGCGTCGACCTGGTGGTCGCGCCCCAGCTCACCGACATCGCCGGCCCCCGGGTGCACATCCGCCCGATCGAGGGCCTGCCGCTGCTGCACGTCGAGGAACCGACCCTGTCCGGGCCGGCGCTGCTGGCCAAGAACCTGATGGACCGGGTCGCCGCCGGGCTGGGCCTGCTGCTGCTGGTTCCGCTCTTCCTCGCCATCGCCGTCGCCATCCGGATCTCCGACCCCGGACCGGTCTTCTTCCGCCAGCCCCGCGTGGGCCACGAGGGGCGGACGTTCCGGGTCTGGAAGTTCCGGACCATGTACGTGGACGCCGAGGAGCGGCTGGCCGGCCTGGTCGACCGGAACGAGACCGACGGCATGCTGTTCAAGATGAAGCAGGACCCCCGGGTCTTCCCGGTGGGCCGCTTCCTGCGTGCCACGTCGCTGGACGAGCTGCCCCAGCTGATCAACGTGCTCTGGGGCGAGATGTCGCTCGTCGGCCCGCGCCCGCTGCCCGCCGACGACGGCGACTTCCTCGGCGACGTGCGGCGCCGGCTGCTGGTCCGGCCGGGCATGACCGGTCTGTGGCAGGTCTCCGGCCGCTCCGACCTGTCCTGGGACGAGGCGGTCCGGCTCGACCTCTACTACGTCGACAACTGGTCGCTGGCATACGACCTGAGCATCCTGTGGCGGACCGTGGGCGTGGTGCTGGCCCGCAAGGGCGCGTACTAGCGCTACCGGGCCGGCACCCGGCAGGATCGCTGCGTGGGTGGCAACCTCTCCGCCGTCTTCGCCGTCGTCTCGCTGGTGACCGCGCTGGCCGCGGCGCTCTGGGCGGTGCTGCGGCTGCGCGGTCGGCGAGGCATCGCCACCGCCACGCAGCGGGCCACGTACGAGGTGCTGCACACCGCAGGGCTCGCCGCCGAGCCGTTGCGCGCCGGCCTGACCGCGGCGGACGCGGCGAAGGCCGTACGCCATCTGCGGGCCCTCGTGGGCGCGGCCGGGCTGGCGCTGACGGACCGGGACGTGTTGCTCGCGGTCGACGGGCAGGGCGCGCACCACGGCGACCAGCTGGTCGCGGCGGCCCGGCGCGCCGCCGACAGCGGGCGCTCGACCGTGCTCGGCGAGTCGGACCTGCGCTGCGACCTGGTCGACTGCCCGGTACGCGGCGCGGTGGTGGCGCCGCTGCGCGCGGACGGGCGGGTGGTCGGGGCGCTGGTGGCGGTTGCCGACGAGCGCCCGGCCCCGGGTCTGGTGCAGGCGACGCTGGAGACCGCGCACTGGGCGGGTGACCAGCTCGCGCTGGCCGAGCTGGAGTCGTCGCGGGAACGGCTGGCGCGGGCCGAGGTACGCGCGCTGCGTGCCCAGATCAGCCCGCACTTCATCTACAACGCGCTCACCGCGATCGGCTCGTTCGTGCGCACCGACCCGGAGCGGGCGCGGGAGCTGATCCTGGAGTTCGCCGAGTTCACCCGCTACTCGTTCCGCGCGCACGGCGAGTTCACCACGCTCGCCGAGGAGCTGCGCTCGATCGACCGCTACCTGACCATCGAGCGGGCACGTTTCGGCGAGCGGCTCCAGGTGCGCCTCCAGATCGCGCCGGAGGTGCTGCCGGTGACGCTGCCGTTCCTCTGCCTACAGCCGCTGGTGGAGAACGCGGTCCGCCACGGGTTGTCCCGCAAGCCGGGCACCGGCATGGTGAGCATCGAGGCCCGGGACGCGGGCGCGGAGTGTCACATCACGGTGGAGGACGACGGGGTGGGGATGGATCCGACAACGCTTACCGCCGGTATCGCCGAGGTGTCCGGCGCGGCCGGCGACCCGGCCGACGACCCGGGGCAGCACGTCGGCCTCTCGAACGTCGACGAACGGCTCCGGTCGGTCTTCGGGGACGGTTTCGGCCTGGTCGTGGAGACCGGGCTGGGTTCGGGTACGAAGGTCAGCATGCGCGTACCGAAGTTCCACCCCGGCGTCCGGGCGTCGTCGTGACCGTCACCGGCACCGGATTCCTCCGGGTGCTGGCGGTGGACGACGAGCCGCCCGCGCTCGACGAGCTGGCGTACCACCTGCGCGCCGACCCCCGGGTGGCCCGGCTGCACACGGCCGGGGACGCGACCGAGGCGCTGCGTGTGCTACGCGACGACGACGTGGACGTGGTGTTCCTCGACATCCGGATGCCGGGGCTGGACGGCATGGAGCTGGCCCGGGTGCTGCGCCGCTTCGCCCGTCCGCCGGCGATCGTGTTCGTCACCGCGTACGACGACGGCGCGGTGGACGCGTTCGATCTGGGCGCCACCGACTACGTGCGCAAGCCGGTACGCGCCGAGCGGCTGGCCGAGTCGCTGCGCCGGGTGATCGGCTCCCGGGTGGTGCCGTCGCATCCGGCCGCGCTGGGCCGGGCGGAGGAGGATCCGACCATCCCGATCGAGCTGGCCGGCACCACCCGGATGCTGCCCCGCTCGGCGGTGCGGTGGGTGGAGGCGCAGGGTGACTACGCGCGGCTGCACACGGCGGAGGGGTCGCACCTGGTCCGGGTCTCGCTGGCGACGCTGGCCGAGCGCTGGGCCGACGCCGGGTTCGTCCGGATCCATCGCTCCTACCTGGTGCAGCTGCGGCTCATCGCCGAGCTGCGGCTGGTCAACTCGGGCTACGTGGTGGTGATCGACGGGTCCGAGCTGCCGGTGAGCCGCCGGCACACCCGGGAGCTGAAGGACAAGCTGGTCCGTGCCGCGAAACAGGACTGGAGTCGCTGAGGGACGGGGGCGCCGACGGCACTGACGTACAATGTACGGCAGACCGTACGACAGGGTGGAGGACCACATGTCCGACGACCGCTTCGACGCCGCTACCGAGTTCGACCGCCAGCTCGACCGCCTCGTCCAGCTCGGCTACCCGGCGCTGGCCGGGCAGACCGAGGAGGAGTTCCGCGCGTTGCTCACCCCGCTGCGCGACCCGGCCGTGGCCGGTGCCGCCGAGCTGGCCGGCCCCACCGACGCGCGGGTGCCGTTCCTGCTGGTGACCACGCGGGAGCTGGTGCCCGTGGCGGAACGGATCGCGCTCACCACGCTCGCCGGCAAGCGCAGGACCGGCGTCCTCGACCGGAACTTCCCCGCCGACGACCTGCCCACCTTCGACCCGATCAAGGAGCTGGAGGTGCCGCCCGGGCCCGCGTACCTGCTCCTCGACGTGGACCGGGGCGAGGAGTACCGCAACGTGCCGCCGTCGGCCGCACTCGAGGACATGACCGCGAAGGACCGGCTGCCGATCACCATCGACGAGGGACTGGCATTCGTCACGCTGCACCCGCAGGCGCTGGCGAGCAACAGATGCTTCTCGCTCGTGGGGTCACGCTGCGGCGACCGGCGGGTGCCGGCGCTCTGGATCAGCCAGGGCGCGCCGAAGCTCGGCTGGTGCTGGTTCGGCAACCCGCACACCTGGCTCGGCTCGGCGACCGCGAACCCGGTACGGGTGGGGCTGGACTGACCGGTGGCCGGGGCGGGGCCGGCAACGGTCCCGCCCCGGCGCGGTCAGGAGGACGCGAGCAGGATCCGGGTCCAGACCTGCCCGTCAGGCGTGAGGACCAGATGGTCCGCCTCACCGTCCCGGCCGTCGTCCCGGCCGAACAGCCACGCGTAGCCCGGCGCGACACTCACCGAGGCGACCGGCATGCCGCCCGCCCGGGCCACGGCGAGACTCCGGCCGTCGTCGCGGCTGACCCGTACCTCCGCGACCCGGTCGTCGCCCGCACCGGTCTGGGTGACGGCCAGCAGGGATCCGTCCGAACCGACTGTCAGATCCCAGTGCTCCACCCTCGGCAGCCCGGTCACCGTGGTGGACCAGGTCGTCCCGCCGTCCTGGGTCCGCTCCAGCGTCACCGCACCGTCCGCGTCCGCGACGATCTGGTAGCCCACCCGCCGGTCCACCCCGGCCAGTCCCAGAACCGTCTTCCCCGGGGCCGGGGTCCAGGTCGTCCAGGTCACTCCCCGGTCGGCGCTACGCGCCCCGACCGTCGTTCCGTTGATCCCGTACGTGGTCCAGATACTGCCGTCCGACGCGGGGTAGAGGACGGCGAGCGGCAGCGGCGACGGCGGCTGCCCGCTGAGCCGGTAGACGTCCCCCGTCGACGGGTCCACCGCGAGCGGCTCGGTAACCGCCGGCGACGCCAGTCCACGCGGGACGGGCCGGGCGGCGGGCGGGAAGGCCCGTACGGCGGTGATCGCCTGCTCGGCGTCCCGCCAGGTGCGGCCGTAGTCGGTGGAGAGGCGACGCACCCCGTCGTCGTGGACCAGATAGGTGCTGTCGCTCAGGACGGCGTACTCCAGGCTCGTACCGCTGCGGGCCGGACCGGGCTCGCAGTCGGCGGCCCGGTAGCGCGCATCGTCCCAGTCGGTCCAGGTCCGGCCCCCGTCGGCGGTCCGGGCGAAGCGCAACACGCACGTCTCGACCCGTACGTCCACCCCGGAGGCCGGGCCGGTCAACGTGAAGTCGCCGGCCCTGCCCGGCAGGGCCGGCCCGGGCGGATCCGCCGATCCGAACTGTGCGGACCGGCTCGCCAGCGGCGTGGCGACCAGGGCCGCCAGCACCACCAGGGCGGTCGCGCCCAGGCCACCGGACCGGCGCCGGCGGGAGTGGGCCACGGACCGCAGCTCGTCGAGCGGCGGCTGCCGGACGCTGGCGGCGACGGTGTCGACGTCGAAACCGGAGAGCCTACGATCGGACATCGATCCTCCCGTTGCTGGGGCTGTCGATGACGTCGGAATCCGTGAGCAGCGCCGCGAGGGCCCGCCGCCCACGGGAGAGCCGGGACTTCACGGTGCCGGCGGAGACGCCGAGGGTGGCCGCGATCTCCTCCACCGGCAGGTCGACCAGGTAGTGCAGAGCCAGCGCGGTTCGCTGCCCCTCGGGCAGTTCCCGCATCGCGGCCAGCAGGGCCAGGTGTTCCGGCGACCGGTCGGCGACGGCGGGCGGAGGACCGATCCGGAGCAGCAGCCGGTCGAGGACCCGCCGACGCCGATGCCGGCTGCGGGCTACGTTCACCGCGACCCGCCGCAGCCACGCCTCCGGGTTCTCCAGCCGGGCGAACCGCCCGGGCGCGACCAGCGCCTTGGTGAACGCCTCCTGGACCGCCTCCTGAGCCTCGCTCAGGTCACCGGTCACCGCATAGAGCTGGACCACCAGCCGGCGGAAGGACCCCGCGTACAGCTCCGCGATGAGATCACCGTCGGGCACCGTCACCCCCTCTCCCCACCTGTCCACTCACGGGACGGCGGGAAGGTTCCGGGGGGGCGCTCAGAAGATCTCGCCGACCGGCAGGACGAGAGGGAACGGCTGGTCGGCGCGGTACACGTCGGCCGGGGCGAGGGCCGGGCCCCCGCGTTCCAACGCCTCCTCACCGGCGACGAAGACGTCCGGCAGGAAGTAGGACGAGCGGTTCGCGCTGACGCCGACGTCCTGCCCGACTAGCAGACCGGGCGGCGCCTGCCGGTCGAGGAGCCGGCGGAGGCGGTTCGCGATCGCCCCGTGCCGGACGTCGGCGTGTGGGGACACGAGCAGGCTCCCGTCGAAGATCTCGTAGTCCTGGCCGTCCTCGGGGAGATCCTGGAGGTCGTCGACCGTCCAGACGTCGCCGCTGCCGGGCCGTGCCGGGCTGGTCACTGTCACACCTCCTCTCTGCCGGCTCACCCTGACACCCCGTCCGGTTGTCCACAACGACTCCACGCCATCCACCGGGTTATCCACAGTCGTGAGGCGTTATCCACAGGTTGTGCACAGGGCTCGGAACCGTGCTCTTGACATTCCCGCTGAGCGGGCGAGACTGCCGGGGGTGACCGGAGCCGAGGAACAGCAACCTTCGGGGCGGCCCGTCGGGGCCGCCCCGGTTCCCGGCCCGCGCGCGTCCCCACCCACCGCCGAGACGGGAGGCGCGCCGGCGCCGGCCGTCGCGCCGAAGCGGACCCGGATCGTGCTGGCCGAGATCTCCCGTACGGGCGACCCGGCCGACCGCGCCCGATCCGAGCTGACCCAGCAGACCCCGGTCGGCGAGACGCTCGTGCAGGGGCTGATGCGCGCCCAGCTCTCCCTCGCGCTGCGGCTCAGCCTGCTGGTGCTGATCGGCCTCGGCGGCCTGCCGTGGCTGTTCGCCATCGCACCCACCGTCGGCCGGGTCACCGTGCTCGGCGTCAACCTGCCGTGGCTGCTGCTGGGCGTCGTGTCCTTCCCGTTCCTGATCGTGGTCGGCTGGGCGTACGTGCGGCTGGCCGAACGCAACGAGCAGGACTTCGTCGACCTGATCCGACGGCCGGAACGCTGATGTCCAACGGCTACGTGGTCCCGGCGATCGTCGCCGTCACCCTGGTCACCGTCGGCATCGGCTTCTACGGGCTGCGGCTGGCCCGCACCACGTCGGACTTCCTGGTCGCGTCCCGGGCGGTCAGCCCGACGTGGAACGCCGCCGCGATCGGCGGCGAGTACCTGTCGGCGGCGAGCTTCCTGGGCGTCGCCGGGCTGATCCTCAAGTACGGCGTGGACGTGCTCTGGTACCCGGTCGGCTTCGCCGCCGGATACCTCGCGTTGCTGCTGTTCGTGGCCGCGCCGCTGCGCCGGTCCGGCGCGTTCACGCTGCCCGACTTCTGCGAGGTGCGGCTCGGCTCGCGCCGGCTGCGGACGCTCGCCACCGTCTTCGTCATCTTCATCGGCTGGCTCTACCTGGTGCCGCAGTTGCAGGGCGCCGGTCTGACGCTGGCCACGCTCACCGGCTCGCCGTACCCGCTCGGCGCGCTGCTCGTCGCCGTGGTGGTGACCGCGAACGTGGCGCTGGGCGGCATGCGGGCGATCACGTTCGTGCAGGCGTTCCAGTACTGGCTGAAGCTCACCGCTCTCGCCGTACCCGCGATCTTCCTGGCATTGCAGTGGCAGGCCGACGCCCGCCCGGCGGTGACCCCGCCCGACGGGCCGACGTTCCGGACCGCGACCACCGTCGTGGTCGAGCACCGTGCGACGCTCACCCTGCCCGACGGCGACATCCGGGAGGTACGCCCCGGCGACCGCCTCGAGTTCGCCGCCGGTGACCCGGTGCCGGAGGTGTCCGGCGCGGCGACCGGCGCCACCGAATGGCTGCTGCCGGACACGGCGGGCGAGGACGACCGGGGACTGTTCGCCACGTACTCGCTGATCCTGGCCACGTTCCTCGGCACCATGGGCCTGCCGCACGTGCTGGTCCGCTTCTACACCAATCCCGACGGCGCCGCCGCCCGCCGCACCACGCTCGTGGTGCTGGCGCTCGTCGGCGTCTTCTACCTGCTGCCCACCGTCTACGGCGTGCTGGGCCGCATCTACACACCACAACTGCTCGTCAGCGGCCAGACCGACGCGGTGGTGGTGCTGCTGCCCGGGGCGGCGCTCGGCGACGGCACCACCGGCCGGCTGCTCGCCGCGCTCGTCGCCGCCGGCGCGTTCGCGGCGTTCCTGTCCACCTCGTCCGGCCTGCTCACGAGCGTGGCCGGGGTGATCTCCACCGACGTGCTGGGCCGAGGCTCGGTACGCGGCTTCCGGATCGCCACGGTGATCGCCGGCGGGGTGCCGGCGGTGCTCGCCCTGAACGTCTCCGGGCTGGACGTCTCGCAGGTCGTGGGGCTGGCGTTCGCGGTGGCCGCGTCGAGCTTCTGCCCGCTGCTGGTGCTCGGCATCTGGTGGCGCGGTCTGACCGACCTGGGCGCCGCCGCCGGGGTGCTGGTCGGCGGCGGCGCGGCCGTCGGCGCGGTGCTGCTCACCGTGCTCGGCCCGCCGCTGACCGGCTGGCCGGCGACGCTCACCACCCAGCCGGCCGCGTGGACCGTGCCGCTCGCGTTCACGGTCATGGTGGTGGTGTCGATGGCGAGCCGGCGGCGGCTGCCCCGCGACGTCCGCGCCACCATGCTCCGCCTGCACACCCCGGAGTCGCTGCGCCTGTGAGGCGGTGCGCCGCCCGCACAACCGCTCAGCAGCTGTCGGTGCCGGCGCAGAGGCGGTTCACCACCCAGCCGGGCGTCGGTGATCCGACTCGTACCTCTCAGGGATGACGCGAGATCATCCTGGCGTCCGAGCAGCCGCTGGCCGGAGCCCGATACGGTCGGACCATGACCGATCAGCACCCGGCGCTCTCCCTTCGTGGTCTGGCCAAGCGCTTCGACACCAAGGTCGCTGTGGCGGGCGTCGACCTCGCCGTGCCGACCGGCTCGTTCTACGGCCTGCTCGGACCGAACGGAGCGGGCAAGACCACCACCCTCTCCATGGCCGTCGGCCTGCTGCGGCCCGACGCCGGTGAGGCGCGGGTGCTCGGGTACGACGTCTGGGCCGACCCGGTCCGGGCCAAGAGCCTGCTCGGCGTGATGCCGGACGGCGTACGACTCTTCGACCGGCTGAGCGGGGCGGAACTGCTGGCGTACCACGGTCTGCTGCGCGGCATGGACCCGGCGGTGGTCGACCAGCGGGCGGCGGAGCTGCTCGACGTGCTGGCGCTCTCCGACGCCGGCCGCACGCTCGTGGTCGACTACTCGGCGGGCATGAAGAAGAAGATCGGGCTGGCCTGCGCGCTGCTGCACGGTCCGCGCCTGCTGGTGCTGGACGAGCCGTTCGAGGCGGTCGACCCGGTCTCGGCGGCGCTCATCCGCGACATCCTGCACCGGTACGTCGGCGGCGGCGGCACGGTGATCTTCTCCAGCCATGTGATGGAGGTGGTCGAGCGGCTCTGCTCCCACGTGGCGATCCTGGCCGAGGGCCGGATCAAGCAGGTCGGCACGCTGGCCGAGGTGCGCGGCGACCGGTCGCTGGAGGACGTCTTCGTGGAGGTGGTCGGCGGCCGGACCGCGACCGGCGAGGAGCTGTCGTGGCTGTCCCGGTGACCGTCCCCGAGCGTCCGGCCCGGCGCGTGTCGCCCTGGCACTTCGTCCGGCTCAAGCTGCGGGTGCTCGGCAACAACTTCCGGGGCCAGACCTGGCGGGTCGCGCTGTTCGTCCTCGGCCTGCTGTTCGGGCTCTGGTTCGCCGCCGTCGGGTTCTTCCTGCTGGCCGCGCCGGGGCTGGCCGGTGAGTCCCGGTACGCGCTGATGATCGCCGCCTTCGGCGGTGGCGTGCTGACGCTCGGCTGGCTGCTCCTGCCGCTCGTCTTCTTCGGCGTGGACGAGACGCTCGACCCGGCCCGGTTCGCGCTGCTGCCGCTGTCCCGCCGCACCCTGGTCACCGGCCTGCTGGCCGCCGCCCTGGTCAGCGTGCCGGCCCTGGCGACGGCGATCACGGCGGCCGGGCTGGTGGTCACCGCCGGCGCGCTCGGCGGATGGGCCGCCGCCCTGGCCGGCGCGCTCGGCGTGGTCCTCGGGCTGCTCGTCTGCCTGGCCGGCGCCCGCGCGATCACGAGCGCGTTCGCGACGATGCTGCGCTCACGCCGGGTACGCGACCTGGCCGCCGTGCTGCTCGCGGTGCTGGCCGCCCTGCTCGGGCCGTTGCAGTTGCTGGTGCTCGCCGCGGTACGGCAGACCGACTGGGACCGGCTGGACGGCGTGGCCCGGGTGGTCGGCTGGACGCCGTTCGGCGCACCGTGGACCGCCGGTGTCGACGTGGCGGAGGGCCGGGCCGGCGCCGCCGTGGTGAAGCTGCTGATCGCGGTCGCGACGCTCGGCGTACTCCTGCTCTGGTGGTCGCGGTCGCTGGAGTCGGCGATGGTGGGCACGGCGAGCAGCGGCCCCGCGCGGACGCCGCGCGGCGTGGCCGGTGGTGCGGTCGCGCAACTCTTCCCCCGCGCGGTGGGCTGGACCCGGCGGGACCGGTTCGGCGCGCTCGTCGCCCGCGAGTGCCGCTACTGGTGGCGGGACGCCCGGCGACGGGCCAACCTGATCACCGTCGCCGTGGTCGGTGTGTTCGTGCCGCTGATGGTCAACCTCGGCGGCCCCGCGTTCCTGTCCGAGGGCGGCGCGGCGTTCGAGCAGGCCACCGCCGACTCCTCGCCGGCGCTGGTCAGCCTCACCATGATCTTCGTCGGGGCGCTCGCGTCGGTGACGCTCGCCAACCAGTTCGGCTTCGACGGCAGCTCGTACGCCGCGAACCTGGTCGCTGGTGTGCCCGGCCGGGTGGAGCTGCGGGCCCGGATGGCCGCGTTCTCGATCTACGTGGTGCCGATGCTCGTCGTGATCGCGGTCGCGCTGGCGGTCGTCCTCGGCCGGCCCGAATGGCTCGGGGTCATGGGTGGCGCGTTGTTCGCCGCGTACGGCTGCGGGCTGGCGATCAACGCGTTCGTCTCCGTGCTCGGCGCGTACTCGCTGCCCGAGTCGAGCAACCCGTTCGCCATGAACAGCGGAGCCGGATTCACCAAGGGCCTGCTCACCCTGGTCTCCATGGTCGGCTCGGCTGTGGTGGCGGTGCCGTTCGTGGTGGCCGCCGCGCTACTGGGCGACGTGTGGCTCTGGCTGGCGCTGCCGGTCGGCCTGGCGTACGGCGGAGGCGCGGCACTGCTCGGCGCGTACATGGCGGGAGACACGCTCGACCACCGGCAGCCGGAGCTGCTGGCCGCTGTCACGCCGAGGCGCTGATGCCTGTCGTCGAAGCGGTCACCACGGTCCCGGTCCCGCCGGAGCTGGCGTTCGCCGTCTCCCAGACCACCGCCCCGGTGCGGTACCGCTGGGATCCGTTCGTCCGCGAGCAGCACTTCGTCGACGGCGCGACGCGGCCCGGCCGGGGCGTGCGCACGTACACCCGGTCCCGGCACGGCCTGGTCATGGTCAGCGAGTACGTCTCCTGGTCGCCGCCGACCAACGTCGGCATGAAGATGGTGCGCGGACCGTGGTTCTTCGAGCGGTTCGGCGGCGGCTGGCGCTTCGCGCCCGGCCCGGAGCCCGGCACCACGATCGCGACGTGGCGGTACAACTTCCGCTGCCGGCCGGCGTTCCTGCGGCCGGTCGCCGAGCGGATCGGGGGGTGGTTGCTCGGGCGCGACATCCGCCGCCGCATCGCCGGGTACGCGGCCGGCTGCGCCGACCCGGAGGTGCTGGCCGCCGCCCGCCGCCTGCTCGCCGACGACTGATCCGCGCGCCCCGGGCTGCCGTCAGGCGGTGCGGCGCATCGCCGCGTAGACGTGGTGGCCGTCGCCGACGCTGGTCATGGTGACCAGCTCCCAGCCGTAGTTCGACAGGTGCTCGACCGCTTCCATCAGCGGCTGGAACGCCCTGCGGCCCCAGGTGTTGTTCGCCCTGACCAGCAGGTGCCGGTGTGGATAGGCACGCAGGTCGACCTGACCGCCCAGGATGGCGTCGGCGGCGACGACCCGTTCCTGGGCGAGCTGCTGCGGTGGGATGAGAGCCATGCCCGGCAGGGTAGGGCGTTCCGTCGAACCTCGCCCGGGGACGGGCGGCACAATGTTTCACGTGAATCCAGAGCCGGGCGCGCAGATCCACTCCACCGATCCGTTCGCGGCGCCGGCCGCGCAACGCTCGCCGGTACGCCGGCTGCGCGGACGGCTGGCCGCCCCGGTGACGCTCTGGACCGCGCCCGGTCCGGAGGGGCTGACCGTCTCCTCCACGCTCGTGGCCGAGGGCGAGCCGGACCGCCTGCTGGGCCTGATCGACCCGGAGTCGGACCTGTGGGCGGCCATCGAGGAGGCGGGACGGTTCGCGGTGGCCCCGCTGGGCCCGCAGCACCGGCAGCTCGCCGACCGCTTCGCCGGCCTGTTCCCGTCACCCGGCGGTCTGTTCGCGCTGGACACCTGGACCGAGACGCCGTACGGCCCGGTGCCCTCGGACGCAGGCGGCTGGGCGGGCTGCCGCCTCACCGCCGCCCGCGAGTACGGCTGGAGCCTGCTGGTCGAGGCCACGATCGAGTCGGTGGACCTGCCCCGGGACACGCCCCCGTTGCTGCACTACCGAGGCCGCTACCACGACCTCCCCGGCTGACCCCCTTGCTCCGACGATCATGAAGTTGACCGCATTCGGCGTCCGATTTGTCGCCGCCAACTTCATGATCAACCGGGTTGGGGTGACCGGTTAGCGGAGTGACGTGAGTCACTGGGCGCAGTGGGAGTGCCGTTCGGCGCAGCCGTTCGCCGCCCGGCGGCGGAGCCTTCCCGGGCCGGGAGCGCGCTCTCTACCGTGCGCGAAACTTCCCCCACGCCTGCGAAGGTGGTGATCCACAGATGTCCACGGACACACCCGCGTCCGCACCCGCCGAGTCGGCGGCGGAACGGTACCTCGCCGTCCAGCGGTCGGACGAGTTCGCCGGGTTGCGTCGCGCGCTACGCGGCTTCGTCTTCCCGATGACCGTCGCGTTCTTCCTGTGGTACGCGCTCTACGTCATCCTCTCCGCGTACGCGCGGGGATTCATGGGCACGAAGCTCATCGGCAACATCAACGTCGCCCTGGTCTTCGGCCTGCTCCAGTTCGTCTCCACGTTCGTCATCGCCTGGCTCTACTCGCGGTTCGCCAGCCGCCGGATCGACCCGGTCGCCGACCGGATCCGCGACGAGATCGGGGAGGTGACCCATGAACACGGTCCTCGCGGCTGAGGCGGGCAGCACGACCGCCCGGAACCTCACCATCACGCTGTTCCTGGTCTTCGTGGCGATCACGCTGGCGATCACCGTCTGGGCCAGCCGGCAGACCAAGACCGCCACCGACTTCTACGCCGGCGGCCGGTCCTTCTCCGGCTTCCAGAACGGCATGGCGATCGGCGGCGACTACATGTCGGCGGCGTCCTTCCTGGGCATCGCCGGCATCATCGCGCTCTACGGCTACGACGGCTTCCTCTACTCGATCGGCTTCCTGGTCGCCTGGCTGGTGGCGCTTCTGCTCGTGGCCGAGCTGCTGCGCAACTCCGGCCGGTACACGATGGCGGACGTCCTGGCGTTCCGGATGCGGCAGCGGCCGGTCCGGACCGCGGCGGCGGTCTCCACCATCACCGTGTCGATCTTCTACCTGCTGGCCCAGATGGTCGGCGCCGGCGCGCTCGTCGCCCTGCTGCTCGGCATCAAGCCGGACACCACGTTCCTCGGCATGGACGCCGACACCGCCAAGGTCGCCACCATCATCATGGTCGGCGCCCTGATGATCATCTACGTGACGGTCGGCGGCATGAAGGGCACCACCTACGTGCAGATCGTCAAGGCGTTCCTGCTGATGGGCGGCGCGCTGGCGATGACGCTTCTGGTGCTCGCCAAGTACAAGTTCAACCTGTCCTCGCTGCTCGGTGACGCGGCCAGCGCCTCGGGCAAGGGAGCGGCGTTCCTCGAACCCGGATTGCGCTACGGCGTGGAGACACCCGGCGACGCGCTGAAGACGTTCTACAGCAAGATGGACCTGCTCTCGCTGGGCATCGCGCTGGTCCTCGGCACGGCCGGCCTGCCGCACATCCTGATCCGCTTCTACACCGTGCCGACCGCGCGGGCGGCCCGCAAGAGCGTGCTCTGGGCGATCGGCATCATCGGCACGTTCTACCTGCTCACCCTGGCGCTCGGCTTCGGCGCGGCGGCGATCGTCGGCGGGTCGGAGATCACCGCGCAGGACAAGGCGGGCAACACCGCCGCGCCACAGCTCGCCGAGAAGCTGGGAGAGCAGTTCCTCGGCGGAGACCTGGGCGGCGCGACACTGCTGGCGATCATCGCAGCGGTCGCGTTCGCCACCATCCTCGCCGTGGTCGCCGGGTTGACGTTGGCGTCGTCGTCCAGCCTGGCGCACGACTTCTACGCCAACGTGGTGAAGAAGGGTGAGGCGTCGGAGCGGCAGGAGGTGACAGTCGCCCGGATCTCCGCGCTGGTGATCGGCGCGGTCTCGATCGTCCTGTCGATCTACGCGCAGAACCTGAACGTGGCGTTCCTGGTCGCGCTGGCGTTCGCGGTCGCCGCCTCGGGCAACCTGCCGGCGATCCTCTACAGCCTGTTCTGGAAGCGGTTCAACACGTCGGGCGCGGTCTGGGCGATCTACGGCGGCCTGCTCGCCGCCGTGGTGCTCGTCTTCTTCTCGCCGGTCGTCTCCGGCGCGCCGACGGCGATGTTCCCCGACCACGACTGGCAGTGGTTCCCGCTGTCGAACCCGGGCATCATCTCGATCCCGTTCGGCTTCCTGTGCGGCTGGCTCGGCACGATCCTGTCCAAGGAGAGCGACGAGGAGAAGTACGCGGAGCTGGAGGTGCGCTCGCTCACCGGAGCCGGCGCCCACTGAGCATCACTGTCGAGCGGGGCCCCTGCCTTACGCGGGGGCCCCGCCTCGCGTGTATAGGCTGACCGCCATGAAGGTCGCTCCCCGCTTCGGAACCGGACACCGCATCCTCGTCACCGGCGGCGCCGGTTTCGTCCCGTCCCACCTGGTCGACCGGCTCGTCGAGCGCGGGTGCGACGTCGTGGTGCTGGACAACTTCGTCACCGGGTCCAAGGACAACGTCGCCCACCTGCTGGACCGGCCGACCTTCACGCTCGTCGAGGCGGACATCTCCGACGGCCTGCCGAACCACCCGGCGATGGCCGAGCGGTTCGACGCGATCCTGCACATGGCGTCCCCGGCCAGCCCCACCGACTTCGAGAAGCTGCCGGTCGAGATCCTCCGGGTCGGCTCGGTGGCCACGCTGGCGCTGCTGGAGCGGGCCACCGACGACGGCGCGCGGTTCCTGATGGCCTCCACCTCCGAGGCGTACGGCGACCCGAAGGAGCACCCGCAGCGCGAGACGTACTGGGGCAACGTCAACCCGATCGGCATCCGGAGCGTCTACGACGAGGCGAAGCGCTTCTCCGAGGCGGCCACCATGGCCTACCACCGCAGCCGGGGCACGGACACCGCGATCGTGCGGATCTTCAACACGTACGGTCCCCGGATGCGCCCGGACGACGGCCGGGCCATCCCGACGTTCATCTCCCAGGCGCTGCGCGGCGAGCCGATCACGGTGCACGGCACCGGCAACCAGACCCGCTCGATCTGCTACGTCGACGACCTGGTGCGCGGCATCCTGCTGCTGCTCGACTCGACCGAGACCGGCCCGATCAACTGCGGCACCGAGCACGAGATGTCGATGCGGCAACTTGCCGAGACGATCGTGTCACTCACCGGAAGCACGTCCGAGGTGAGTTACATCACTCGCGCTTCCGACGACCCGGAGATGCGCCGCCCGGACCTGACCCTCGCCCGCGAACTGCTCGGATACGAGCCGAGCGTCACGCCCGAAGACGGCCTCCGACGCACGATCGAGTACTTCCGCGGGCGGCTCGGGTACTGAACCCGGCGGGGACGCGGCTGACATCGGCGCGCGTACGAGGGCGTCGGTGGCCCGGCCGACCTACCCTCGGTTACATGTCAGCGACCTCGTCTGCCGGCGCCCCGATCCCCCGACACCTGAGCCGGGGCGCGGGCCGCGCCCAGGTTCCGGGCTCCGACCGGGCCGCCACCGGGCGCGCCCGGCCCTCGGAAACCAGGTGGTACCCCGCACACGACGAGGCGCCCCGCTCGGGCGGTCCCGGCGGTCCGGTGGGGCCGACCGGCCCCGGTGGTCCTGGGGGCGACGGTCCAGGCGGGTCCGGCCGGCGGGGCCCCCGGCCGCGCTGGGGGCGCATCGGCCTGGTGGCCGGCGTGGCGGTGCTGGTGCTGGCGCTGCTCGGCGGCCTCGGCGCCTGGTTCTACGCCCGCAACCTGGACGACGACCTGGCCCGCACCGACCCGTTCGCCGGGATCACCGGGGGCCGGCCGGCCAAGCAGGTCGACGGCGCGTTCAACATCCTGCTCGTGGGCAGCGACTCACGGGATCCGGACGCCCCGGTCGACGGGAGCGGCAAGTGGCGTGCGGACACCGTGATCGTCATGCACATCCCGGCCGACCACAAGAGCGCCTACCTGGTCTCGGTGCCGCGTGACCTGTACGTGCCGATCCCGGAGAGCGCGGGCGCGTCCTGCGACTCCGGTTCGCGCAACAAGATCAACGCGGCGTTCGCGTTCGGTGGTCTGCCGCTCGCGGTGAAGACCGTCGAGTGCTTCACCGACGTACGGATCGACCACGTCATGGCCATCGACTTCGGCGGCTTCAAGGAGGTCACCGACGCCCTCGGCGGGGTGGACCTCAAGGTCGAGCGGACCGTCACCTCGATCCACAAGCCGTACCGGACGTTCACCAAGGGCGTGAACCACATGAACGGCGCCGAGGCGCTGGACTGGGTCCGGCAGCGCAAGCAGTTCCCGGACGGCGACTTCGCCCGGATGCGGCACCAGCAGGAGTTCCTGAAGGCGCTGATGGACAAGGCCGCGAGCACCGGCACGCTCACCAACCCGAAGAAGTTGAACGACTTCCTCAAGGCGGTGACCGCCGCCGTCACGGTCGACCAGGGATTCTCGTTGACCGACATGGCAGTGCAGTTCCGCAGCCTGCGGGGCGAGAACCTGACGTTCGTCACCAGCCCGCACCTGGGCGGCCAGACCATCGACGGGCAGTCCGTGGTGGTCTCCGACCGGGAGAAGGCGCTGGCGATGTACAAGGCCATCGCCGCGGACCGGATGGCCGAGTGGATGCAGGCCAACCAGAAGGGTTCGGGCGACAGCGCGGGCGGCTGACGCCGGCACGACATGACCGGTCTCTCGCGCTAGGACCTCGCCACCACGGAGGCCAACCGCCGACCGGCTCCTTACCCCTGCCCGTTCGGTCACAACCAAAAGGTGTTGGCCGGTATTGACGGGAATTGCGCCCCTACGAGGTCGCGAGAACGGGAACAGATACGTAAAGTGGTCCCGCCCCCGATCACCGAGCTGGAGCACGCATGTCGGTCCAGACCAGCCGTCGCCCGCAGTCACCGGCACCCGGATCATCCGGGCGGGTCCCTCCGGTCATCCCCACACAGCCCGGTTCCGGCGGTCGCGGCCCGGGCGGTGGCAAGAAGAAGCGCACCAAGCGCAAGGACCCGCTCTGGGCGAAGCTCACGCTTGTGCTCGGCGCGGTGCTGATGGTGACCAGCGGCGTCGCGATCGTCGGCAGCAAGGCGGTCATCGGCCAGGCCACCGACAACATCGCCCAGCGCAACCTGCTCGGCGGAGCGGGCAAGAGCGAGGCCGAGGGCGGCAACAGCCTCGAAGGCCCGATCGACATGCTGCTGCTCGGTGTGGACGCCCGCGAGCGCTGGGCGGCCGACGACGTCCGGTCGGACACGATCATCATCCTGCACATCCCGGCCAGCCACGACCAGGCGTACCTGATCTCGATCCCCCGGGACACCGAGGCGCGTATCCCGGCGTTCGAGAAGAGCGGCTATCGGGGCGGCACCGACAAGATCAACGCGGCCTTCTTCCACGGCGCCCAGAACGGCGGCGGCTGGGAGGGCGGCGCCCAGTTGATGGCCAAGACGATCAAGTCGATGACCGGCATCGGCTTCGACGGCGCCGCGATCATCAACTTCGGCGGCTTCAAGAGCGTGATCGACGCGCTCGGCTCGGTGCGGATCTGCGTCAGCCACGAGGTCAAGTCGCACCACATGTCGTACGTCGACGGCAAGGCGATGTGGAACGCCGACGCGAAGAAGACCGGCAAGCCATACAAGGCAGTGGTGCACAAGAAGGGCTGCCGGGAGATGGAGGGCTGGGAGGCGCTCGACTACTCCCGCCAGCGCTACGGCCTGCCGAACAGCGACTACGACCGGCAGCAGAACCAGCAGCAGCTGATCAAGGCGATGGCCAAGAAGGCCACCGAGGGCGGCATGCTGACCAACCCGCTCAAGCTGAACTCGCTGATGAAGGCCGCGGGCAAGGCGTTCGTCCTGGACACCGGCGGCGTGCCGATCGCCGACTTCATCTTCACGCTCAAGAACCTCAACGGGAACGACCTGGTCACCCTGCGGACCAACGGGGGAACGTTCGCCGGCAACAGCAACGGCCGGGAGACGTTCAACGAGACGACCATGGACATGTTCCAGGCGGTCAAGAACGACAAGCTGGCCGACTTCGTGGTGAACAACCCGGACGTCCTGTCCACCCGGAAATGACCCGCTGACCTGCGCGAAAGCGGTAACGGTCGGCCGATCCCCCCGTAGCCTGACGTGAGCGGGTCTCATGTCGCGGCTACGGGGGGATCGTCACGTCCAGGCCAGCACGGAACCGACGCGGGCGGGGTGGACCCGCCCGCTGGGCCCGGTTCCTGCTCGGCACCGGCCTCGTACTGGTCCTGCTGGCCACGCTCGGCGTCGCCGGGCTGCACTGGCTCACCTCGCGCTACGACCGCACCGTCGCCAAGGAGCAACTGCTCGACCCGGCCGCCCGGAACAAGCGGACAGACCTGGACGGCGCGCTCAACTACCTGCTGATCGGCTCGGACCACCGGCCCGGCGCGAACCCGGAGGACCAGCGCTCCGACAGCATCCTGATCGTGCACGTGCCCGCCGGGATGCGGCAGGCGTACCTGATCTCCGTGCCGCGCGACCTGCTGGTGGCGCTCCCCGCGGCGCCCGGCTTCCCCGGCGGCCAGGACAAGGTCAACGCCGCGTACGAGCACGGCGGCGGCGGTGAGGGCGGCGCACGGCTGCTCAGCACCACCCTGAGCCGGCTCACCGGAATCCGCTTCGACGGCGCGGCACTCGTCGACTTCTCCGGCTTCAAGCAGGTGATCGACCAGCTCGGCGGCATCCGGATGTGCGTGGACACGCCGGTGCGCTCGATCCACACCCGGCAGCAGTTCGACACCGGCTGCCAGCAGATGGACGGCGCGCGGACGCTCGACTACGTGCGGCAGCGCTACGACCTGCCCGGCGGCGACTACGACCGGCAGCGGCACCAGCAGCAGATGCTGCGGGCGGTGCTCGACCGGGCGGGCGAGACGCGGCTGCGCAGCGACCCGGTCAAGCTGGACCGGGTGCTCCGCGCGGCCGGCGGGGCGCTGACCGTGGACACCAACGGCGTACCCCTGGACGAGCTGCTGTTCGCGCTGCGCGGCCTGCCCGCGGACGCCCTGCGCGGGGTCCAGGTGCCCTCCTACCCGCAGACCATCGACGGCGTCTCGTACGTGGTGCTGGACAACGGCGGCGGCGGACTGTTCACCGCGCTGCGCGACACGCGCGTGCCGGAATGGGCCGGCGCCAACCCGCGCTGGGTCAACCGGCTCTGAGCGACGAGGACGACTAGGCTTGGTGACCGTGTTCGGAGCCTCACTACCCAGCGTCCCCGCGTCGGCCGTGCCCGACGACGTCTACCTGCTCGACGTCCGGGAGGACGACGAGTGGGCCGCCGGCCACGCGCCGGCCGCCCATCACCTGCCGATGACCGAGCTGCCCGCCCGGCTCGCCGAGATCCCGCAGGACCGCGACGTGGCGGTGATCTGCCGGGCCGGTGGCCGCTCCGCCCAGGTGGTCGGCTACCTGCTGCGCAACGGCTGGGACCAGGTGCGCAACGTCGACGGCGGAATGGGCGACTGGGCCGCCGCCGGCCGCCCGGTGGTCACCGACGACGGGCAGCCGGGCCGGGTCGCCTGAGTCGGTGACGCGGCCATGACCGTCCCCCTGGTCTTCGCCCATCGCGGCGCCTCGTACGACCTGCCGGAGCACACGCTCGCCGCCTACCTGCGCGCTCTCGACGAGGGCGCGGACGGGCTGGAGTGCGACGTCCGGCTGACCCGCGACGGGCACCTGGTCTGCGTGCACGACCGCCGGCTGGACCGCACCAGCAACGGCCGTGGGCTGGTCAGCGCGCGGACGCTCGCCGAGCTGGAGGCGCTCGACTTCGGCTCCTGGCATCGTGCCGCGACGCTGGCCGAGGACGACGCGCCGCTCGACGAGTCGCACACCCGGCTGCTCACGCTGGAGCGGCTGCTCGACGCGGTGCTGGCCGCCGGGCGGCCGGTCCGGCTGCTGATCGAGACCAAGCACCCGTCCCGCTACCGGGGCGAGGTCGAGCGCCGCCTGGTCGAGATGCTGCGCCGGTACGGGCTGGCCGAGCCCCGCCCGGACCATCCCGTCCAGGTGACCGTGATGTCGTTCTCGCCGCTCGCCGTACGCCGGATCCGGGAACTCGCGCCGGCGCTGCCCACGGTGCTGCTGCTGGAGGTGCTGCCGCGCCTGCTGCCGCTGGGCCGGCTGCCGTTCGGCGCCCGGATCGCCGGCCCCGGTGTGGCCCTCGTCCGGACCCGCCCACGGCTGGTCCCCGCGCTGCGTGCCGCCGGCAACTCGGTGTACGTGTGGACCGTCAACGAGCCGGAGGACCTGGAACTCGTGCTCGAAGCCGGCGTGGACGGGGTGATCACGGACCGGCCGGCCCACGCGCTGGCCCGGTTGGGCCGGTGAGCCCCGTCGATCGGTACCGGGGACGGTCGACCGGCGGGGGGTGTCCCGGACGCGGACGGCGCGGCACACTCGGGACATGCCGGAGCGAACCGATTACCCCGCCTTCATCGCCGGCCACACCGCAGTGATCAACATGATCAACTCGGGCGAGTCCGGTCTCGCCGTGCTCACCCGTCTGCTCCGCGAGGTCGAACCGACGGTCGGCGCGGCCGGCCTGGTCTTCGTGGAGTTCACCTCGGCCGGGGGCCGGGTGATCGCGGCGACCGGCAGCGCCGAGTTCGTCCTCGGCCGCCCGCTGCCCGCCAGCGACCCGGCCACCGTCTGCCTGCTCGCCGGCCCGCCGGTGCGGGAGTTCCGGGTCGACGCGATCCCCGGTGCGCTCGCCGACGAGGTCGCCGGCCGGGGCCTCTGCCGGATGATCGTGGCACGCGCGGAGATCGGCGGGCTCACAGTCGGCAGCCTGCACGCGCTCTACCGGCTGGGCGAGCCGCTGCAACCCGCGCAACGCGCCGTCATCGGCTACATCGCCGCATGCGTCGCCCACATGTACGGCGACCAGACCGGCCTGCCCGTACACGGGGACGGCCCGGTCGTGGCGGCGCTCGCCGACGGGCTCGCGGTGGTGGACCGGGACGGGCGGGTCCGGCTCTGGAACCCGGCCGCGGTCCAGGTGACCGGCCGGCCGGCGGAGGAGGCGCTGGGCCGTCCGCTGCCGTTCCCGCTGCCGCCGCCCGGCCAGGTGCTCGACCACCGGCTGCCGGACGGCCGCTGGCTGCGGATCACCTCCGGCGAGCTGCCCGGCCCGAACGCGTTGCGGGTGGTCAGCTTCCGCGACACCACCGACCAGCAGCGGCGCGACCACGACCGGGACCTGTTCGTCGCGGTGACCAGCCACGAGCTGCGTACCCCGGTCACCGTCATCAAGGGGTACGCGGACACGCTCACCGACCACTGGGACTCGCTGAGCGACGCCGACCGGAGGCAGGCCGCCCGGATCATCGGCCAGCGCGCGAACGAACTGGCCCGCCTGGTCGACCGGCTGCTGACCGCCGCCACGGAGAACCGGCCCGGCGGTGAACCGGCCGCGCCGTTCGACCTGGTCGACGCCCTGCGCGCGGCGGTGGTCGACCTGCCGGCCGACGTCCGGCACCGGGTCGTGCTCGACCTCCCCGCCGACCTGCCCAAGGCGCTCGGTGACCGGCACAGCCTCGCCACGGTGCTCACCGAGCTGGGCACCAACGCCGGGAAGTACTCGCTGCCGGACACGCCGATCGAGATCACCGCCGAGGCGAACGAGCGGACCGTCTCGTTCCGGGTGGCCGACCGGGGCATCGGCATCCGGCCGGAGCACGTGGAGCGGGCCTTCGACCGGTTCTGGCAGGGCGAGTCCGGCGACCGCCGCCGGTATCCCGGTGCCGGGCTCGGTCTCTATCTCGTCCGCCAGATCGTTGAACAGCAGAATGGATGGGTATCCCTCCGGCCCAGAGCCGGTGGCGGTACGGTCGCAGAGGTGCGGCTGCCCCGGGGTTGACCGGGGCGCTCACGGGCGGGGAAGGAACGACGTGTCGACTGGTCCGGCCGAACGGTCGTGGTGCGTGGTGGTGCCCCACGACGCCACCGGCGCGCGCCTGGCCCGGCACCGGCTCGCCGACGAGCTGACCGATGTCGTACCCCCGGTCCTGGTGGCCGACCTGGTCGCGGTCCTCGCCGAACTGGTCGGCAACGCGGTCCGGCACGCCGACGCGCTGCCCGGCGGCGTCGTCCGGGTCGCCTGGCGGCTGCGGGTGACCGAGCGGGGGCCGAGTGTCGAACTCCGGGTCACCGACGGCGGTTCCGGCGCCGGCCCGTGCATGCGTACCGCCTCGCCGGACGCGGCGGACGGGCGGGGACTGCACATCGTCGCCGGGCTGGCCAGCGGCTGGGGCGTGGAGCGCGACGGGCTGGGCCAGAGCGTGTGGGCCCGGTTCGACCCGGTCCCGGTGCAGCGGACGGACCTGGTCGCCGCCGGCTGACCGACGCGGCGGGCGGGTCCGGCACCCACCGCCGAGGCCCGGCATCTAGGCTGTCTCGCCATGAGCGAGCGGAGCGGAGCGGGCGCATGAGCAAGCGTCGGAAGAACCAGCGGGCCGTCGAGGCCACCCCGAAGCGGGAGAAGGTGCGCGACGTCTTCGTGCCCCGGCCGTTCGAGGGCCTCGCCGACGAGCCGGAGTGGATCGCCCTGCGCGAGCTGGTCCCGGCCGCGTCCGCGCCGCTGCGGCTGACCCCGGAACTGGTCGAGGAGTACGGCGACCGGCCGGTCACGCTGGCCACCGTGCTGCCGATGGCCGCCCCGGCGATGACCAAGCCGGACGGGCGGGTCTTCATCGGCCTGCAACGGCACCAGCAGTCCGGCGACGTCTCCCGTGACCTGGCCGACGCGCTGATCTCCGCGCTGCGGACCGAGCCGGGCGGCCAGGTGAGCGTGCCGCCGCTGCCCGGGCCGGGCCCTCGCCTCCAGGACATCCTGGTGGACGGCCCGCTGGAGATCAGCATGCACGACGGGTTCGACTTCTGGCTCGACCCGGGCGCCGCCGACGACCCGAACGTCCAGGCATCCCTGGAGCGGGCCAACTCGGCGATCTACCCGACCGTGAAGCTGGCCGCGGCGCGGGCCGCGTACTGGTGCCAGGTGCCGGAGAAGGCCCACGTGCGCCTGGTCCTGCCGGACGACGAGGACGCCGCACTGGACGCCTTGTCCCGGCTCGCCGCCGCGGGCGCGCTGACGCTCGGCGACGACACGAAGTTCGCGGGCATGTTCCGGGCGCACGGCCGCCTCGCGCCGGTCTGGGACCTGCCGGAGGACACCCCGGCCGCCGAGTGGGAGGCGCCGGTGGCGGAGTTCGCCAAGCGCTACGCCGAGGCGGTCGCGGAGCGGGAGCCGCTCGACGCGGCCGGCCGACGGGTCCGCCAGGGGCTGCTCGGCCGCCAGCTGACGCTGCGCTGACGTCTCCGGGTCAGGCGCGCCCGCCCTTCTCCCGCACCAGCGGGCAGGACATGCAGCGCGGGCCACCCCGCCCGGAGCCCAGCTCCGACCCGGCGATGGCGATCACCTCGATGCCGGCGCGTTCCAGTTGCGCGTTGGTCTCCACGTTGCGCTCGTAGCCGACGCAGAGCCGGGGCGCGAGCGCGAGCGTGTTGTTTCCGTCGTCCCACTGCTCGCGTTCGGCGGTGACCGGGTCGAGGCCGGTGTCGATCACCCGGAGCTGGTCGAGGTCCATCGCGTCGGCTGCGGCCCGCAGGAACGGCGCCGGGCCGTCGACCCGCAGGTCGTCGCCGTCCGCGCCGGCGATGACCGTGTACGCGGACAGTTGGTCGGCGACGTTCGCGTACATCAGTACGGCGTCGACGTCGACCATGGTGCAGATCGTGTCCAGGTGCATGGTGGCGCGCTCCTGCGCGATCGGCACCACCAGGATGGTGTGCGCCAGCCCGGCCGCGAACACCTGCCGGGCCAGCCGTTCCGCACCGGCCGGGGTGGTGCGCTCGCCGACGCCGACGGCGAGCACCCCCGGCGCGAGCAGCAGCACGTCGCCGCCCTCCAGGTGCTCCAGCCGCGGGTGGTAGACGAACTCGGTGCCGACGAAACGCGGGTGGTAGCGGTAGATCGCGTCGGTGAGCGTGGTCTCCCGCCGCCGGGCCGGCATGGCCAGGCTTGTCACACCGACCCGGTCGCCGATCCAGACCGACGAGTCGCGGGTGAACAGCAGGTTGGGCAGCGGGTCGATGACGAAGTCGTGCCGGTCCATGAGCGTCCAGACCAGACCGCCGGGGCGGTCGGCGCCGATCCGCAGTTCCTCGTGTGCGAGCCCGGCGGTGAGCACGTCGGCCAGTCCGGCCGGATCGAGGTAGGTCAGATGGTCGGCGACGCGGCGCCGCAGGGTGTGGCCGAGCCGGCGGGACCGCAGCACCTGGTCGGTCAGCTCGGCCCGGGCGTCCGGCACGGCGAGCGTCTCGACCAGCAGGTCGGCCAGGTAGAGCACCTCGACCCCGCGGGACCGCAGCGCCGCCGCGAACCCGTCGTGCTCCTCCTGCGCGCGTCCCACCCATGGGATAGCGTCGAACAGGAGGCTGTCGTTGTTCCGTGGGGTGAGGCGGGCCAGTTCCGGTCCCGGGCGGTGCAGCAGCACCGTCCCGAGGCGGGCGACTTCGCTGTCCACATAGTGGGTCACCCTCGCAGCCTAGGGCAGGCTTACGCACCATCCGGAAAAGAAGTGTGAATGAATATGGCATTCATCCGCACTCACTCCGGCGGTCCAACTTGCCGAGCCCCCGGGGGCGCAACGTAGGGTAGTGGAGACATAACTTCGAGAGACCTTTTGCCGGAGGTCGCGATGACTGTCTTTCCCGCTCGTCAAGCCGTACCGAGCAGGGCACTGCCGCCCCGCACGGTGCCGCACTCCCGGGTCGAGCCCACCTCGGTGCTCGAGCCGGCCCGACCGACTCCATTGGAGTGGGCCCGGCGTCGCCGGGCGGAGCGGGGGGCCCGCCGGTTGGAAGCGGCCGGGGCCCGCGCCCTGGGCCAGCTCGACCATCTCGGTCCCGCCTGGCACGTCATCGAGTGGCCCCGGACGGACCCGGCGGACATGCTGCTCGACCGCGCCCGCGACGACCGGGCCGGGTTCCTGGCCATCGGTCCGAGCGGCCTGTTCGCGGTCACCATCGCCGACCACGGCCGGGCCCGGGTGCTCGTGGCCGGAGACGTGGTCCAGATCAACGGCAAGCGCCCGCCGTACGTGGCGGAGGCGCGCCGGGACGCCAAGCGGGCCAGCAAGGCCCTCTCCGACGCGGTCGGCCTGCCGATCCCGGTGAGCCCGGTGCTGACGTTCGTCGGCTCCGGGGTGATCAGCGTCTACGGCCTGCCGAAGGACTGCCTCATGGCCACCCACCGCGAGCTGGACCGCCTGCTCGTGGCCGGTGGGAACCGGATCAGCCCGGCCACCGCCGAGAAGCTCTCCCGCGTCGCCCAGGCGCCGGCGACGTGGTTCAACGGCACGTACCGTCCAACCGCCGACTACCGGTGGTATGACGAGGGCCGAACGGCCGCTGACAAGCGGGCCGCCCGCCGGTAACGTCTCCGGCGACGCCACGCGGCCCACGGCACCGCCCCCGACTGGTTCCGTCGGTCCGCGCCGTCGCCGGCCGCCCGGCAGCCGATGCTTCCGCCGCACCGACCGGCTAGCGTGGACAGACCGTCGGTGTACATAGGAGGCGCGGTGGCCCACGTCGAACTCTCACTCTCGGACGTGTTCGCGCCCGCGGCATCCACCGAGCAGGAGTCCGACAACTTCGGGCAGTGGTCCGGCATGGTCTCCCGGGCCGCCGAGCCGTGCCTGCTGATCGACGAGGGCACCACTGTCGTGGCTATCTCCTCGTCCGGCTGCGACCTGCTCTGCCTGGGTGCCCCGGAGGACGTGATCGGCCTGCCGCTGCTGGAGGGCGGCCTGCGCCTGGTCGACTTCACGGCGAGCCCGAGCGAGCTGACCGAGCAGGAAACCGACAAGATCCCGCCGCTGCTCGCGCTGCACTCCGGGCGGCTCGCCCGCGGCCTGCTGCGGGTGCAGGGGCCCGGCTCCGACGCCGGCCGGACGGTCGACGCCATCTCCACGCCGGTCCTCACCGACGGCGCGGTGGTCGGCTCGCTCACCTTCCTCTCCGCGGTCTAGCTCTCCGCGGTCCGACCCGGCGCGCTTCACCCCGGCGCGCTTCACCCCGGCGCGCTTCACCCCGGGCCGGTCCTGCTCCTACTATGGCCTCGGCCCCACCACACGACGACATCCCTCGATGCCCGAG